>JBDSSU010000347.1:0-5172 GCA_039928635.1 Opitutaceae bacterium
AAATCAGACGGCTTTGATGTTTGGGGATTGGCTCTGTGGACTCTGTGTCCGAGCTCTGTGCACTCTGTGGCCCCTGTCTTGCTCCTATTCCGGTCTGACTCACTTCACTTCGCTGCACCCGCGGACGATTTGTCCAGCAATCGGTCGTACAGCTTCCAGGACAGATACGAGATCGCGATTGTGCCGAGGAAGGCGAGGCTGGCGGTCAGGAAGGAATCATCTGCCGCCACGGCATAGATGACCGAGATCACCACGTTGGGCAGCGCTGTCGCCCAAAAGATTCGGGACGTCGAAACGCCGGCGGCGCCCGCAATCATCACGGACGTTTCGGCCAGCACCGGAACGCTGCGCATGCAGGCGAGCGTGATCGTGGTGTGCTTCTGAATCGACTCGCGCAAGCGCACGAGTTCGGCCTCCGGAAAAAACTTCGGGGCGGCCCGCCCCACTGCGGCCTTTCCCACCCAGGCCGAAACCACGACGCCGATCGCGAGGCCGATCGTTCCGCCGACGATTCCGGCGGCCACCCCGGTTTGCTGCGCCAGGAAAATGATCACCCAGGCCGACGGAACCGGGAGGACGGCGTCGGCGCCCAGCAGAGCGATCGCGAGGAGCACCAGCCAAACGGTCTTGTGCCGGAGCCCCTCCATCAACGGCATCACGAACGATTCCCCGAAAAATATGAAGGGAAGGGAAACGATCACGCTCACCACGAAGACGAAGAGGGTGAGTCGCAAAATTCCCGAGACCAGTGGTTTCATGAAGGAGAAATGTGATTGGGCCGCGCCCCGTTGCCTTTAACCGGCTTTGCGGCCGGTGAGCCGCGCCACGAACTTGATCGCGTAATAGTAGACGCGTTCGCGCACAAGATCGCCGGAGCCCACCCCTTCGAGACCCAGCTCGGAAACATCTTCGATCATCACCCCGTCATTGGGATGGAGCGCGATCCACGTGAGAATCCGCACGAGTTTGTCCTTCGGGTACAAAGTTTCCAAATGCCGTTGCACGATGATCGGGACAAAGCGCTCCACGGGATTTTGCACGAGATCGGGCACGCCCGCGACGGCCATCAAGTTCAGCACTCGCTGCACCGGGTCCTCCACCAGTCCCGGAGGCCATTTCAGCAGGGCGTCCTCCAAGTTGGCGAGCAGGCGATCGGTGACGTCGTCCGGGATGTCGTCCGCGGATGCGATCGGCGTGACCACCGCGGAATCGGGTGGGACGTTGTAATCGAGCGAGGCGATATCGGCTTCCGTGAGCAACTCCCACCGCTGTTTCGGCGGCCCGGATACCACGGGCGGCACCGGTGCGGGAGATCCGGCGATGACGGTCGGAGCCGGCTGAGTCGCGGAGGGAGCGGCGGGCGGAGGCGTCACCGGAACAGAGGTGGCGGGATTCGGTGCGAGAGGGGTCGCGGGTGATTCCGCGGTCGTGGCGGGAGCTGGCTTGATCACGATCCGGCCCCGGGACTCCGCGAGCCATCCGACGACGAACCAAACCGCCAAGGTGGGCACGAGCCAGAGTTTGCTCGCGGTGGCGCGGAAACGTTGCCCGGATTCCCAGCGGAAAAGTTTCGCGCCGGTAACGCAGCCCGCGGCTCCGATCAGACCGAGCGCCACGAGATCAAAACGCGTTTCCCCCCAGCCACGTCCGCTCACGCAGGCTTGGAGCGCTTCCACGGCATAGCGGCCGGGGAAAAACGCCGACACATGTTGTGCCCAAGGGGGAAGGCTCGCGAGCGGCACCGCAACGCCGCCGATGATCAGCATCGGCAAAAACAAACACTGCCCGAGCGCCTGCACCGCGGGGACGGAGTCGGCGAGCATCGCAATCACGAGCCCAAGCCCGATGAAGGCGAAGGATACCACACTGAAAACCAAAGCGAGTGCCCACGGGTGTTCGGGTGCCGTCATGCCGATAGCCAGGGCAATCGCGAGCTGCAGCACGCCCGCACTCAGGACGATGAAGTACCGCGCGACGATCGTGCTCAAAACGACGGCCCACGACCCGACCGGAGCCAGGCGATAGCGCCGCCAGACGCCCCGCTCGCGTTCGCTGACCATCGCGGTGGGCAGACCGAAACACGCGCCGCCCAGCACGCTCACCGTGAGCAACTCGCCCATGTGGTGCAGTAGCGGCACCTTCTCGT
Organism: Opitutaceae bacterium; assembly: GCA_039928635.1. Taxonomy (GTDB): domain Bacteria; phylum Verrucomicrobiota; class Verrucomicrobiia; order Opitutales; family Opitutaceae; genus DATAKE01. The sequence goes on from JBDSSU010000347.1 coordinate 2,147, forward strand.
AGCGGTAAAGCACCCAGAACGCGCCGAGGTAAATCACCGGAAAAAGATAACCATATAGCAGCGCCATCCGGTTCCGAAAATGTAACCGGATCGAGGTCGCGAGGTGTTGGGCGAAACCGTTCACCGTGTGAGCTCCGCTGGTTTCTCCATGGCCGTGCCACGCGTGAGATCGAGGAACACGTCCTCCAACGTGGCTTTGCGTACCTGCAGATCGATCACCTCCACGTGCTGCTCGTCGAGCAGGCGCAGGAGCGCCGTGAGGGTGGACGACGTGCTCCCGGTCCGGAAATAGGCGGTCGTGCCGTCGCATCGCAGCGACTCGAGGCCCGGCAGACCGCGAAGCCGCTCCTCCGCGATGGGGCGTGAAGCCACGAGCGTGACCGTTTGCAGAGTGCTGGAGCCCGCAATGAGTTCGCGGGGCGCTCCCATGGCGATCACGCGCCCTTCGTGGAGGATGGCGATGCGATCGCACAGTTGTTCCGCCTCTTCGAGGTAGTGCGTCGTCAGCAACACGGTGTAACCCTCCTGCTTCATGCGGATGATTTCGTGGTGCAGCTCCCGTCGCGCGTGCGGATCAAGTCCCGTCGTTGGCTCATCGAGCAGCACGAGATGCGGCCGGTTCACAAACGCCAGTGCGAGCGCCAGCCGTTGTTTCTGGCCGCCCGAGAGCGAGTCGAAGGGCGCGTCGGCTTTGTCCAGGAGGGCGAATCTTTCCAGCAAAACTCCGGGTGCTTCGCGCTCGCGATAGAAGGAGCCGAACAAGGCCAGGGCCTCGCGCGGGGTGATCTTGTCTTGCAGCGCGGTGCTCTGCAGCGCGACACCGATGCGCTGCCGTGCCTCCGCGGGAGCGCGACGGACATCGGTTTCGCCGATCACGATTTCGCCGGTGTCCGGTTCGCGCAAACCCACGAGGCATTCGAGGGCGGTGGTTTTTCCGGCGCCGTTGGGACCAAGCAGGCCAAAAATCTCGCCCTGCTGAATTTCGAAGCTGACCTCGCGCAGCGCATCCACGACGCCGTAGCGCTTGGAGAGCTGACGAACGACGACGTGGGCAGACATGTTGCGAAGAGAAGACGGTGACGAATCAGGCGAATGACAATCCCGCTTACGTTTCGCAGGAAGCATCGGGACCGAGAAGGACCTGCCGTTACTCATTTCCTGTTCGTGCGACTCAAAGCTTGCCTGTCCGGATTCCCCGTTCGCGGGCTACCACTACTTCGACGCAGGAACGGGCGCCGGCGTCGCGGCAGGGGGACGCCGAACCGGTTTCTCATCCAGATTCTGTTGAATTTCCACGTCGCTCACTGCCGCCGAGTCGATCCCGCCCGCCGGGACCTCCAGCTTCGCGAGCCAGACGAGAGCATTCAGCACAAGGCGGCGTTGATCGTTGTTCTGCCAATTCAGATGAAAATGTCCGCCAGTAAAACCGAAGCCGCGGCCGCCATCCGGCCGCTCGACCGCCCACATCATCGTCTCGGCCTTGCCCTTCGCCACTTGCACATGCGGATACGGACCTTTCGGAAAGACGTACGGGCCGTCGCGGACTGCGTCGGAGGGCGTCGCGACGAGGAGATCGGTGACGCCCGTCTTCCCCTCGCGAAAACGAATGTTGAAGTACCACTCGTCTTTCGTCGTGAACGGTTTCACGCCTCGCGTAACCGGATGAGTCGGAAGGCTCGTGTAGTTCGCGTCCCAGATTGGATTGCAGGAGAACTGGTCTTCGTAATGCCCGCCGACCCACGCTTTCCATTCCGCGCCGCCTTTGCCCGGGGGCACTTCGACGGCGTAGTGAGCGAAGCCGAGACCGACGCCCTTCTTCACGAGTCCGCGGAGCACCTCGAGTCGGTCGTTCTGCAGCGCGAGGTGATTGGCGCCTCCATCGCTATAAATGAAAACGGCGTCGGCTCCTTCGAAGACGGCGTTGTCGTCCACTTTTTTTCCGTCGACCATTTTTGTCGGCCACCCGTTGGTGACCAGGACCGTTTTCAGACCCGGGATATTTTCGAGCCGCTTTTGCAGCAGCATGGAGCCGGCGCGAAATTCATGTTGCAAAGCCGGGTGGCTCACGGGGCCCGCGATCATCACGAGCTTTCGATCAGCCGCGGGGAGGGCGGACGCCGCGGCGAGAACCAACAGGCTATAAACGAGACGAATTTTCATGGGGAAGGGGTGGATTGACGCGGACGAAACGAAATCGCGCTGCGCGCGAACGCAAATATCGGGGTGGCTGGAGGAAGCTGCCCGGGAACGCGGTCTCAGCCGCGTCCGACAAAAGGCATCTGGGTGGCCATAACGGTGAGCGTGGCGACATTCACGTCCAACGGCAGGCCAGCCATGTAGAGCACCGCGTCGACGATGTGTTTCACGGCGATGGTCGGCTCCACCGCGACGGTGCCGTTCGCCTGGGTGACGCCCTTTTTCATCCGCCCGGTGAGCACCGTCTCCGCATTCCCGATATCGATTTGTCCGCATGCGATGTTGAAGGGGCGTCCGTCCAGCGCGCTTGATTTGGTCAGGCCCGTGATCGCGTGCTTCGCGGCGGTGTAGGGCGCGGAGTTCGGTCGGGGCACGTAGGCTGAAATCGAGCCATTGTTGATGATGCGGCCACCGGCGGGCTGCTGGGATTTCATCAGGCGAAAGGCCTCCCGGGTGCAGAGAAATGCGCCCGTGAGATTCGTGTCGAGCAGTTCGCGCCAGCGTTCAAGCGGCAGCTCGTCGAGCGGCACATTCGGAATGTTGATGCCGGCATTGTTGAAAAGAACGTCGAGTCGTCCGAATCGTTCGCGGGTTTGTTGGAACAGCTGTCGCACCGATTCTTCGTTGGTGATGTCGGTCGGCACCGTGAGCGCGAGGTCGGCTGGCGCTCCCGATTCAGTGACCGTTTCGGTCAGTGCTTCGGCGCGACGTCCGGCCAGGACGACTGCGAATCCGGCGCGGAGGAGTCCTTGGGCGCAGGCGCGGCCGATGCCTGATCCAGAGCCGGTGACGAGGGCGACCTTAACGGGATTTTCCAGTTGGCCACTGTG
>JBDSSU010000348.1:0-7689 GCA_039928635.1 Opitutaceae bacterium
AAACCAAATCCCAGCGAATCACATAGGCGTAATCCACCCGGATCCAAGGATGCACCACCGCCTGGCGATCCGCTTCACTCAAGGAACTGCTCGCACGCTCCAGCAGACTGACCAGCTCAGGCCAATCCCGCCGCACCGCATAGCGTAAATCAAACGTCTGTGGCATGACTCCGGCAATTTTGAGATTGGTCAGGCCGCGGGTTTTCGCCACGAAGCTGACGTTGGGCAAATTCGTGATGAACGCATCCGCCCGGCGGTCGGAAACCATGACCAACCCCTGCTCGATCGTATCGGTCAGCTGAAATTTCAGATCGGGATAAATGCGCTGCAACTCCGACGTCGACGCGTAACCCCGGGCCCCGGCCACCCGGCGCCCCACCAAATCGAACACCGACCATACGATCGGTTCATCGGAGCGCGTGACGATGACGACTGGAAACGTGAGGTACGGTTCAGTGAACAGAAAGTCGCGCTCGCGTTCGGCGGTTCTCGCCGTCGCCACCAACACATCGACCTCACCCCGTTTGCCGGCGTCATAAACGTCGGGCCACGTGGCGTGGGTCACGAACTCGAAGTGAAGTCCAAAACGGCGGGTGAGCAGCTCAAGGAGGTCGGCATCGATCCCGGAAAACTTTCCCTGGCCATCCCCCAGGCTGAAAGGCGGCCAGTTCGGATCGTAGCCGACCCGAATCGTCGGATGCTGCGCCAGCCAGGCGCGATCGGCGTCCGTCAAAACCGCTTCGTTTTCGGCGGCCAGTAAGCGGCAGCTCAAACTCGTGATGATCGCGAGAAGCCAAAAACACCGCATCACTGGAACGACGCCGGTCACGGGAAAGCGGCGCAGCGTGTCTTTTGCCCCGCCCGCAAGCAAGCGCGGCTACGCTGCGGCCACCCCAAAACGCTGTCGTCGTCCTGCAATCGTTCGGGGCACGAGTACCAGAAGACGTCTGAAACTCCGCCGCGCGCTGGCCGGGAAGAACGGTTGCAGCCCCCGATCCTCGCTTAAGCAGCGACGACCGTACGCTGTCCGGTGCGGATGGCTTTATAAATCGCTTCCACCACCAGCATGTCGCGCCGGCCCAACTCGCCGGGCACGATCGTCTGACGGTTGTCGCGGACACATTGGGCGAAATCATCCATCTGAATCGCCTGCTGGCTTGGAACAGGCGTGAGATTCAAAGGGCCCTGGCTCGTCGTCACCTTGAGGCCGTTATAGCTAAAGGCAGGACTGAAGGCCATGAAGTCCTTCTCCGCCTCAGCGCGGAACCAGCCGTCGTTTCGTGAGTAGCTCGACATGAATTCGGCCTTCGCTCCATTCGCGAATTCCATCGTCCAATCCAGCCCTTCCTCCACGTCTGCAAAAATCTCCGGCCGCGTCTTGGGATGTTCGCGTGCTGTCACGGCCACGGGCGTCGCGCCATCGGTGGCGAGGCAGGCTTCGTGGAGACAGTAAACGCCCATGTCCATCAGCGGTCCGCCGCCCGACAGCTTATGATCAGCGCGCCAGACTTTTCTCTGCATGTTGAAACCATTCGCCCCCGTGATCTTCATGAACGGCCCGAAATCTTTTTCGCGGGCGTGACGCTTCAATTCCTGGTGAAACGGATCAAAGTGCAGCCGGTAACCGATCGAGAGTTTCACGTTGGCCGCGCGGCACGCGGCGATCATCGCATCGCATTCGACCACGCTGATCGCCATGGGTTTTTCGCAGATCACGTGCTTGCCGGCCTTCGCCGCGGCAATCGAGTGCTGGGCATGGAGGGCGTTTGGCGTGGCCACATAAACGATGTCGATCTCCGGATTGTCGGCCATCTGCTGCATCGTGTCGTAGCTATAGATATTTTTCTCCGGGAAACCGTGGTCTTTCGACCACTGCAGGCCCTTTTCCTTGCTTCCGGTCACGACGCCCGCGAGCCGGCAATGTTGCGTGTGATTCTTCAGCGCCGGCAAAAGCTGACCGCGGGCGTAGCTACCGAGTCCGGCGAGCGCGATCCCGAGTTTTTTTGGAGCAACCGCGTCCGCCGCTCTCAGGCGGGACGAAAGGGAAACCGCAGCCGCACCGAGGGAAATCCGACCGATAAAGTCACGACGCGAAAGCGAAACACGATCAAGAGGAGTTTTCATGGGGTGCGGCCAAACTGCGGATCGCGTCCGCCCGCGCAAGCGCAGGAGATCGATGGAAACGAACTCGATCAGGGCCGCGCTCACCAGGCCCGCGCGCGGATTCGCGAGATTTATCGCCGGACCGCGGGACAAACGGGAGCGGTCGGCCGTTTGAGTGGCATGGGCATCTTGCCCGTGGATTTGCAAAACGGGCAAGATGCCCGTGCCACTCAATCCAAACGCCCACTCGCACCACGGCGGCGCCCGCGCCTCGCCGGCTACTCCGCCTTCTTCTTGGGACGCGGTCCGCCGCCCCGGCGATTAGGCCCCGATTCGGCGTCGCTGCCCGGGCCTTCGTCTCCGTCATTTTTGTCAGAGAACTTCGACATCTTCGCATTCAGCCAGAGTTCGTCCTTCGCATTTTTGTTGAGCCAGAAAATTTCGCCGGAGTGCTCCACGAAAACCGGCTTCTCGCGTGCCTTTTCCGGGATTTTCAGCCCGGCAGCGATCAGAGCGCCGAGCAAATCTTCGGGGGATTTCCCGATTTCCTCCGCCACGCGGTCGAGTTTGCCAGCGACCGAGCCGGATTTCGTTTCCTTCAGCAGCAGCCGGACAGCGGAAAAAACCTTCGCATTCGAATCGCGATCTGAAGCAGCCACTCCCGGCGAGGCCATCCCTCTCGAAGCAGGCTGCTGTAATTCACTCGAGGGGAGCGGTGGTGGTTCGAGCGAGGATGAAAGCGGCAGCGTCTCGACTTGGGCGGCAGGCGCACCGAGCGTGGTCGCGACCGCACCCATCGGCGCGAATTCGTGGGGAGGAGGAGCCGAGGCATTGGCAGCGGTCTCACCTTCTTTCTTCTCGCGACCATTGATCCAGATGCCGCCGCGCGAATCCTGGTTCAACCACCACAGATCGCCGTCGAGTTCCACAAACTTTGCCTTCTCCTCAGCGGTGGCGGGCAGCATCAGGCCCATCTGGGTAAACGCGGCGGAAAGTTCGACCTCCGTCGTCTTCAACGCCCGGGCCAGGAAACTAAAACTGCCGGAGCCACCGGGGCCGCGCCGGTTACGCCGCATGAGCCGACGGATTTTCCCGAGCAGCGCGGCACCTTCAGGAAGCGGAGCTCCCGGCTGCGGCGCAGCGGGCGCGGGGTCCGAAGACGGTTCCTGCTCGCGGCGCGGCTGGGGCTGCTGCTGCTCGCGACGTTGCTTGGGCTCGAAAACCGGTTTCGCCGGAGTGTGGTGCTCCATCGGCGCGGCGCTATCGACCGGTTCATCGATGGTCACGCGTTGACCTTGTACCGCGCGAAACACGGGACGCGGTTTCTCTTTCGTGTTCAGCCAGAGTTCGCCACGCCGGTTGATATTCAGCCAGAAAAGATCTCCGTCGTATTCGAGATAGACCGGCTTCGAATCCTCGTCCTCGGGCAGCTCGAAACCACACTCCAGCAATGCGCCTTTGATGTCGTCCTCCGGCAGGTCCCATTTTTTCGCCAGATAATCGGTGCCCACCGACATGCCTGCTCCCCGTTGATTGCGACGCAAGTGAGGACGGATCGCTTCAAAGAACGTCGGCAACGCCTCCTCGTCACCCAGCTTGTCCCACTCTTCCTTCTCGTCCTCGGGTGCGTCGGGATCGTCGTCGCGGGAGGTGTCGATGGGTTTGCGAAATCCGTCCTCGGGCGCGGCTTTTTCCGCGATCACGGACTCGGGTTTTTCCTCCACTATCATCCCGGAATTCGTCGCGCCTTTGAACTTCGCTTCAAACTCCTGGCGGAGTTTATCCGCCTCGACTTTGGCGGCGGCAGCGGCGGCGTCAGCGAGCGTCCAATCGCGCTGCGTCGATCGACGCGCGAGCCCAGTGAAGGCGAGCAAGTTTTCCGGCTGCGAATGAAAGGCGATGATCTCCCATTCATCTTTGCCCAGATCATTCAAAAATTTTTCCATCAACGCAGGACTGACGAATCCGCCTTTGCCGCTGGTGATGACCTTATATTCCCAAAGTGACATAGAAAATAGTGAGCGCTAGAGACGTCACCCATCCCAAATGCTCGCGCGGTTGCCGAGCCAAATCGCGTGCCGCTGGCCGCAAGTTTTGCGCGGCAGGGAGCAAACACGCTCTTGCGCGGACATTTGAATTGGTCAGTTTCCGCTCTCCCCCATGGATGCTTCTCCCCCGCTTGCATCGTCTTTTCGCTTCGCGAGTTCAGGCCTCGCAGCCCCTCGTGCCGAATCGTCGCTCCCGATGAACCCCTCTCGCGGCAAAACGAGCGTCGAATGGAGGAAACGGTGAAGCATTCCCGACCCGCCACGCGGGCCATCGCTGCGATCCTCCTGTTTCCGGCGTTGGCCGCTGCTCAGATCGCGACGCTGGACCCGCTCACCGTCACGGCGAGCCGGGCTCCGCAGTCGAGCGCTCAAGTCCCGTTCGCCGCGGTGTCGTTTTCCGAAGAAGCCCTCGCCGCCATCCCCACCGTGACGCTCGACGGAGCCCTACGCTCTGTTCCGGGATTCTCTCTTTTCCGTCGGAGCGACAGCCTGACGGCGAACCCGACCGCGCAAGGGGTCTCGCTCCGCGGCTTGGGCCCGAGCGGGGCGAGCCGTTCGCTGGTGTTGCTGGACGGTGTCCCGCTCAACGATCCTTTCGGCGGCTGGGTCGCGTGGACGAAAGTCCCGCACGACGGTTTGGAACGAGCCGAACTCCTCCCGGGCGGTGGCGCCACCTCATGGGGCAACGCCGCCTTGGGCGGCATCGTGCAACTTTTCACCGCTCCCACTCAAAGTGAGCTGGCTCACGGCGATGCCAGTCCCGCTGCTCCCTCCCCGAACGCCGTGATGGGCAGCAATCGGCAAACGGGTCGCGCGACTGCGACATTCGGTGACTTCGGGACCCGCAGTTTGGAATTGGTCGCGACCCAACCAGTCGGTCGCGGCGTGGTGCAGCTGCTCGGTCGCAGTTTCACGACCGATGGATTTTCGCTGATCGCGCCGGAGCGCCGGGGAACGATCGACGTCAACGCCTGGAGCCGGCATCGCTGGCTGATGTTGCGCTGGCAACAGCCGCTGGGGGACAAGCTGGAGTTCACGGCGACGGCCCGGGGCTACGAGGAGTCTCGCGGCAATGGCACGCCTTATCAGCGCAATGGCTCGCGGGAGAAATTCGCGTCCTTCGAAGTCGCGGGCGAGCCGGCCGAAAATTTTGCGTGGAATGCGGTGGCCTATGGGCAGGACCAGTCCTTCGCCAGCACCTTCAGCGGCGTGAATGCCACCCGCACGGCGGAAACGCCCGCGAGCGATCAGTTCGCCGTGCCGGCGACGGCATTCGGCGCCACCTGGACGGGAGCCTGGTCGCATCACAACGGCGCCCGCACCAGCGTCGGGGCGGATGCGCGCTACGTCCGGGGGGAAACCCGGGAGCATTTCACTTTCGTGGCGGGCAATTTCGCGCGGCTCCGCGTCGCCGGCGGCCGCCAAAGCATCGGCGGGGTGTTCGCGCAGCACGAGCAACCCCTGGCAACGGATCTGCGAGTCACGATCGGCGCCCGCGTAGACTCATGGAAAGAGACCGACGGACATCGGCGCGAAAGCGACCGGGCCTCGGGAAATGTTTCCCGCGCCGACCGCTACTCCGATCGGGACGGCGTCGAGTTCAGCCCCAGTGCCGGGCTCGTTTGGCAGCCCGCGTCAAGCTGGCGTCTGCGCAGCGCGGCCCAGCAGGCCTTTCGGCGCCCCACGTTGAACGAACTCTACCGGCCGTTTCGCCAAGGGGCGAATGTCACGGAGGCAAACGCCGCCCTCAAGACGGAGCGCGTGACGAGCGCCGAGTTTGGTTTCGATTGGATGCCCTTGGGGGCTGGAGCGTCGGGGGGCCAGGTTCTGCCCGGTTCTTCGAGAAACGAAAAAAACGCGCCCCTCACCCTGGGACTGACCGCATTCTGGAACGATCTCCACGACGCGGTTGGCAACGTCACCATCGCGCGCGGACCCGGGACCTTTCCCATTGTGGGCACCCTCGCCGCCGGCGGGATTGGCCGGCAGCGACTGAACCTCGACCGGGTACGGGTGCGCGGAATCGAACTCTCTGCCACGGTGCAAACGAATCGAGCGATGTCCTGGAACGCCGCGCTGCTGCTCAATGATGCAACGGTCCGCAGAGCCTCGGTGGCGCCCGGGCTGGCCGGGAAAGAACTGGCCCAAGTCCCCCGTCACACGGCGAGCGTCGGCGGTCGTTGGCTGGTGCCAGGTGGCATTACGCTCGCGCCGCGCTTGCGCTGGATCGGACGGCAATTTGAGGACGACGAAAACACGTTGCTCCTTGGCGAAGTGATCGTCGCGGATCTCGGAGCCAGCCGGGCACTCACGAAGCATCTGGAATTATTTCTCACGCTCGAAAACTTGGGTGATGTGCGGATTGAAACGGGCCGGAGCGCCGATGGCGTCGTCAACACCGGTACCCCACGCCTTTTTATCGGCGGAGTTCGCGGGCGCTGGTAGCCCTCGCGCGAATCGCCAGGAATAAACTCGGCGCCTCCACTCTCCCACCGTAAATCATCTTCCGGAACCGCATCTCACCCCCGCGTCCAAACGAATCAGGAGAAACACCATGCTCATTCATTCAAAAAAAGATTGGGAATTGCCTGAGTCCGCCGTGACCCCTGAACAGGCTTATCGCCTGCACAACCGGCGGGATTTCCTTAAAACGGTCGGAGTCGGCCTCGCGGGCGCAGCCTTGAGCGGACCGCAAGCACTCGCTGCCACCGCAGGATTTCCGTCGAAAGAAAATCCTGCCTATCCCGCCGCAGCCCTGAAGGCCACGCCCTACGAATTCGTCACGAGCTACAATAATTTCTACGAATTCGGGACCGACAAGTCAGAGCCGAAGACGTACGCGAACCGCGGTTGGAAGACGGAGCCGTGGACCGTCGAGCTCGCCGGGCTGGTCCGCAACCCGACGAAAATCGACGTCAATGATCTCATCGCGAAAATAGGCGGGATCGAACAGCGGGTTTACCGCCACCGCTGCGTCGAGGCGTGGTCGATGGTCGTCCCTTGGGATGGATTCCAGCTCTCCAAACTCGTGGCCCTCGCGGATCCGCAGCCCGAAGCAAAGTTTCTGAAGATGACCACGTTCCTGGATCCGAAGAATTCCATCGGGCAACGCGAACGAAACCTCGACTACCCCTACGTCGAAGGGCTGCGCCTCGACGAGGCGAACAACGAATTGGCATTCATCGCGACCGGCATTTACGGGAAGCCGATCCCAAATCAAAACGGCGCTCCGCTCCGGCTCGTGACGCCGTGGAAGTATGGATTCAAGGGCGTCAAATCCATCGTGAAGTTCGAGTTCGTGGCGACCCAACCACGCAACACGTGGCAGATCATGGCGTCGTCCGAGTACGGGTTCTACGCCAACGTAAACCCGAAGGTCGATCACCCTCGCTGGTCGCAGGCGAGTGAGCGAGTCATCGGAGCCGGCGCCTTCGCCCGGCAGCCGACCCTCATGTTCAACGGCTACGAAAAAGAGGTTGCCGCGCTCTACACCGGATTGGACCTGAGGAAAAACTATTGAGGACGGCCGGCGCTGGAC
>JBDSSU010000349.1:0-17617 GCA_039928635.1 Opitutaceae bacterium
CAGTCGGTGCTCCCACGAAGGATTCCAAGGCGTCGATTGAAAAGGCGCGGCGCGAATTTGATGAAGTGGCGAACTACATGACCACGTGGCCGAGCTGGTTCTTCGCGCGCGGGGATGTGGCGGCGGGTGGAGCGGGTGACGAAAGCCCGCTGATGTTCGACGACAAGTCACTCGCGGTGGTGTCGGCCCATAGTTACCTTTATGCCTTTGGTGCTCCTCGGGGAGGGCGGGCCCCGCGAGGTCCGGCCCCGGCCGCGGGTGAACCGATGAAAGTTTTTCTCATGTTCTCGAATCTTAATCCGAGCCCAGGAGTAAAACCCGTCGTGATCTGGCGGAACCCGCGAGTTGTCACGCGAGCGGCGCCCACCATGATCCGCGGCGAACCGCCGATCGCCGCCGGCGCAGGTGCCGGAGGCCGCGGTGGCCGCGGGCGCGGGGGTAATGGAGCGGTGATTTCCTCTCAGCCTTTGCGGACTTTGCTCTCACCCGACACCGCAACGCGTCTGGCGTTTGGCACCAGTCCTGATGGCTCAGCGATGGGACCGGAAGATTTTGCCGCGACCGATACCCTTTCTTTTGAAATCGCTGCTCCGCCACCGGGGAATTCGGTGGAACTGCAGGTTGATGCTGAGCTGGGTGCCGACCGCAATGGCGTCGTCCGCGTCGTGATCTCCGATCGTGCAAGCGGACCTCCGGCACGAGGCGCGCAAGCCCGGGTGTTCCTCGGTGACTCGGGAAGCGCGGGCTACAAAGCCTTTCGCGCCGGCATCGCCGAATACGTTTCCCTCTTTCCGCCCAATTCCCACGGAGAAGCGAATCCGGCCGACAAGGACCCGGTCCCGGCGCCGTTTGACAACACTTACAATAGCCCGGAGCACGACGCGTTCGTGATGAAGGTGAAATATCAGCGGACGGATTCCTTCTTCACGGACAGTCTCGTGGATGGACCGGACCGCGCGCGCTTGAACCAGGCGTGGAATGATCTCTTCAGTTCGTGGCCCTATCACGACGCCTACCTCGGCATGCTGGCCGATCACTTCGATCTGAAGCTCAAGAGCCGGAAGATGCAGGACATGGATGCGGCGCAGATCGCCGCGTTGCCGCAGGAAGTGCGGCCGCACGTGGTGGCGCTGCGGGCCCACTACGATCAAGTGATGAAGGCGGAGCAGCTCGCGCAGCCCGGCCATCTTGATGACGCGGTGGCGTTCGCGAGCCGCGCGTGGCGCCGGCCTTTGACGAAGCCGGAAATTACCCGGCTAAAGGAATTTTATCAGCATGCCCGGACCGCCAATGCCCTTGATCACGATGATGCCGTTCGCGCGGTGCTCGCCCGGATTTTGGTTTCGCCGCAGTTCCTCTACCGCGTGGAAAGCGTGGCGGGTCGCTCCGAGCGCCAGCTCAATGATTGGGAGATGGCCAGCCGGCTGAGTTTCTTCCTTTGGTCATCGATTCCCGATGAAGAATTGCGCCGGGCGGCGGCCGCGGGCGAGTTGAGCAAGCCGGCTTCCCTGGCGAAGCAGGTGAAACGGATGACGGCCGATCCGAAAGCCCGCCGGCTCGCCACGGAATTTTTCGGGCAATGGCTGGGCTTTTATCACTTCGACGAGTTCCGCGGCGTTGATACCAGCCGCTTTCCCGAGTTCACGGAAGACGTGAAGAAAGCCATGTACGAGGAATCGGTCTCAACCTTCGAGTATCTCGTGCGCCAGCAGCGTCCGGTGAAAGAAATGCTTTACGCGGATTACACCTTCCTCAACCAACCGCTCGCGAAATTTTATGGGATTAGCCAGGACGTGAAAATGACCGATGCGATGGTCAAAGTGGACGGCGCCAACGCCTTCAATCGCGGCGGCGCCCTGCGGCTGGGCTCGGTGTTGACGACCACCTCGGCCCCTCTGCGCACGAGTCCGGTGAAGCGCGGTGACTGGTTGTTGCGGCGCATCCTTGGGACGCCCACGCCACCGCCTCCCGCGGACGCCGGCTCTTTGCCCGGGGACCCGAAAGCATTCGGTGGGCTGACGCTGCGTGCACGGTTGGACGACCACAAACGCAACCCTGCCTGCGCCAACTGCCACCTGCGCATCGATCCGCTGGGTTTTCCGCTGGAGGAATTCGATGCCGTCGGCCGCACGCGGAAAACGTACGACGACGGCGTGGCCGTGGACGTCACGGGCGAGTTCGCGGATAAAAAAACCATCGTCGGTACCAACGGGCTGCTGGGCTATCTGCAGAGCAAGGACGATCAAGTGATGAAAACCCTCTCCCGAAAAATGCTCGGCTATGCGCTTGGCCGGACCGTGCTCGCCTCGGACCGCGCCTTGGTCGACGAAATGGTCGCTGCCGGTGGTAACGCCACCTTTGCCGATCTCGCCACGAAAATCGTGACGAGCCGCCAATTCCGCAACCGCCAGGGCCAGGATGATGTCGCGGTCGTCTCGCAGACCAGGACGACGAACGATATTGCCCGACTGAAACAGCCAGCCGAATAGCCGAAACCTTATGAGCATTCCCTTCAATCACCCCGGCAGCGCTCAATTTACCCGCCGTCACTTTCTCCGCGGCGTGGGCGTCGCGCTCGCGTTGCCGTGGATGGAATCGCTGCCGCTGTTCGGGCAGGTGGCGTCGGGTGCCAAATCAAACAAGCCGCCGTTGCGCTTCGGCATCGTTTATTTCTCGAACGGCGTTGAGCCCATCCATTGGTGGGCCAAAGGCAGCGGAGCCGACATGGAACTCGGCCCGGGTGCGCTGCCGATGATGCCGCATCGCGAGGACATGGTTTTCATCAAGGGCCTCTACAGCGCCAGTGCGCTCTCTTCGACGAGTCCGCATCTCGGTCGCATGAATCTTCTCTCCGGCGCTCCCGTGAGCCTCGATCCCGGCGAGATCCGGGTGGGCACCAGCATGGATCAGATCCTTGCCGGCCAGATCGGAAACCGCACTGCCGTTCCCAGTTTGGTGCTCGGGATCGAGCCCAACGAACTCCGGCTCGAAGATGGTTTGTCCATGATTTACGGATCCAGCCTGTCGTGGGCGTCGCCCACCAAACCGGCGACGAAGGAGATTTATCCCTCTCGCACGTTTGACCGTCTCATCGGCGACGGTACGGGCCGCAAACTCGACCGCAGTATTCTGGATGAAGTGCGCGAGGATTCGGCGAGCCTCAAGCGCAAGGTGAGCCGGGGCGACAGCGTGAAGCTGGAGGAGTATTTCGAGTCGATCCGCGACGTGGAGAAACGCATCGAGCGCGCCTCGAACGAGGAGCGCATCGAAGGTTGGCGGCCGACGCTGGCTCAGCCGAACATGCCGCGTCCCGCGAACGAGCTGCCGCAAAATGTCCCCGATCACATGAAGCTCATGCTCGATCTGACGGTGCTCGCGTTCCAGATGGACAAGACCCGCATCGCGACGCTGATGTTGAACAACGATCTTTCCCAGATGAACTTCAAGTTCCTCGACGGAGTGAAAGGCGCGCTTCACCTCGATCTCACGCACAATGGAAAAGCGGTGGAGAAGGAAGCGATGTACCTCAAGACGAACCAATTTCACATCCAGCAGTTCGCGTATCTCACGCAGCGCATGAAGGACATTCGCGAGGGCGAAGGCTCGCTCCTCGACAACTCCATCCTCATGTGTGCCTCCAGTCTGTTCGATGGAGATGCGCACGGGGCCGATCAGCTGCCGGTGCTGCTGACCGGCAAAGGCGGCGGTTTACTGAAGACCGGCCGCGTCCTCGATTACCTCAGCGCCGGTGACGAACATCGCAAGGTGTGCAGCCTGCATCTTTCGCTGATGGATCGCATGGGCGTGAAGATGGATCGCTTCGGCGACGCGAGCGAGCGCCTGGCGAATTTGTAAGGCGGTTGCCAGCGTGCAGGGAGGTTCAACCCGAGCCGGGAAGAAAACCACGAGTTTCGGTGCAATGCGCGATGACGCGCATGACACGGCATTTGCCGTGCAACCGGTTTCACGGCCGCCTGCCGCCGTTTTCTCCACTCCTCTCGGATCGAAGTTTGTCACGTATTACGTGACAAAGTCGTCGCCACGCGAAACAAGCCGAACGACTCGTTCGTTCCTTCCATTTGATCGGGACATCACTTTTGTCGTCGTTCATCAGCAGGGGAGCGAAGGAATCGCGTTCACGCACGCGTGATACCAACGCCCCTTCGCTTCTTTACCGACCTCACGTGCCGGACCCCGTGCTACGTGGCATGGGCGTCCCGCCCATGTCGGGGAAAATCCACAATAGAACGGACGTTGGTATGAGCACCCTACGCGATGTCGAGCGACGCCGGGCTGCCGCGGAGCGGCCCTTCGTTCGATCGCCGAAGCGAGGGGACTCCCGTGCGATGCGAGGTTAAGAGGCGACGTGATCCAGAGGCCGGGAGCGCGAACTCACTCGCTGCGCAGAGCGATGATGGGATCGATCCGCGCGGCGCGGCGGGCGGGGAGGTAGCTCGCGAGAATCGCCACGACGAGCAGAATTGAGGTGACCGCAACGTAGGCGATGGGATCGGTCGGCTTCACCTCGAAAAGAAAACTGGTCATGAAGCGGCTGCACGCCAGTGCGACGAGCAGACCGAACACCAAGCCAATCCCGGTTTTCCACAGCCCTTGTTTCAGGATCATCGAGACGACTTGTTCCTTCGTCGCTCCGATGGCGCCACGGATTCCGATCTCGCGGGTGCGTTGGGAAACGTCGTAGGCGAGCACACCGTAGATTCCGATCGCGGACAGGAGCAGCGCGATGCCCGCGAAGCTCGCGAGCAACAGCATGATCGCCCGACGATTGTTCAGACGCGTGCTGATGACGGTGTTCATCGCGCCCGCTTTGAAGACCGGCAGCGCCGGATCGATCGCGGCAATTTTTGCGCGCACCAAGGCGAGCAGCTCCGGCACTGCGCGCGACGAACGCACAAGCACGCTCAGTTCCCCGGCAGGAGTCTGCTCCAGGGGCTGGTAGAGAAACGGATTGCCGCTCTTCTCCTCGACGCCGTTGTGTCGCACATTGCCGACGACCCCGATGATTTCCGGCCAGTCCTCCTCTTTTGGCGGGGGACCGCCGAACGTCAGGTGCTGCCCCACGGCGCTGCGACCGGAGAAGTAGCGTTCGGCGAATTCCTGGTCCACCACGTAGACCGGCCTGCTCGTGTTGGTATCGGACGCGTTGAACCACCGGCCTTCGCGCAGGGGAATGCGCAGGGTTTCCAAATACGCCGGTGACGCTCCGACGCGGAACGCGCCAGGTTGCGCGGCTCCCGGTGGGAGGGAATAATCCCGGAGTTGAAAGGCGTTGATCGGCAGCCCCGTCTCGAACGGAGTGCCCGTGGACAGGCTCGAGGTGGTGCCGGGAATCTCCTGTAGCATGGTGAGCAGGCGCTGTTGAAATTCCAGATTGCCCGGAGGCCGGCGATATTTTGCGGGCAATGCCACGCGGGCAACCACCACTTCGCGTGGATCAAAACCGGGGTCGACTGCCGTCGCTTTCGCGAAGCCGCGGATCAGCAGCCCGGCGCCCACGAGCAGGATCAATGCGAACGCCACCTGCACGACGACGAGCACGCTGCTCATCGTGCGGACGCCGCGCCCGGTCGAGGCGCTGCGGCTCTGGGTTTGAATCGCGCCGAGCAAATTGCCACCGAGCACATGAATCACCGGCAGCACGCCGATCGCCGCTGACATCACGATGGTCACGAGCGCCGTATAACCGAGGACGCGCGCGTCGAGTTCGAAGGGGAGCGCTGTCGGAAGCAGTTGCGTGATGAAGCGATTGCTCGCCTGAAGTGAGGCCCACGCGAATGCGACGCCCAGGGCTGCGCCGAGCCAGGTGAGCAGCGTGCTCTCGATCAGCAGCTGGCGGGCGATGACGCCGCGCCCGGCTCCGAGGGCGGCGCGAATGGCGAGCTCGCCGTGGCGGGCGTTGGAGCGCGCCAGCAGGAGATTCGCGACGTTCAGGCAGCCGATGAGCAGGACGCAAAGCACGCAGCCTTGCAGCAGGTAGAGTTTCGTTTTCACCGGTTCCACGCGCTGGCTTTGCACCGTGTCGACGCCAATGACGTGTCCGCTGCGGTCCAGGAACTCCTTCGTGCCGGGAGGCGCGGCGTCGTAATATTGTTGCTCGAGGCCCGCGACCTGAGTCTGAGCCTGGGCGATGGTCGCGTCCGGCTTGAGCCGGCCGTAGAGGCGGGGCGACACGCCGTAACGGGAAAACTGGGCCACGCGGTCGGGAGGCCACGTCATCGGGCGGACGAACCTGGCCCGCGCATCGAACGCTTCCAAATCATGCGGCGCGACGCCGATGATCTCGAAGGTCTCGCCATCGAGCCGCAGCGTTTTGCCGAGGATGGCTGGGTCGCGTTGATATTGATTGTCCCAGAATGATTCGGTGAGCACGACGACTTTGCCCGCGTCAGGGATATGGTTCGCGTCGGTCAAGAACCGTCCGAGCAGCGGCTGAATCCCGAGCACCTCAAAAATTCCGGCGGTCGCCACGACGCCTGCGATCCGTACGGGCTGACCTTCTGCGCCGAAGGTAAATTCTCCCTGTTGCCAGAGCGCGAGCTGCGCGAAGGCATCGGCGTGCTCCTTGAAATCCAGATACTGGACGACGTTGCTGGGCGATTTGGAGAGCCCCACTTTGGCGAATGAGTTGTACACCTCCACGATCCGCTCTGGCTCCTGATACGGGAGCGGCTTGATCACGAGCGCGTAGAGCATCGAGAAGATGGCGGTGTTGGCGCCGATGCAGAGCGCGAGCGTGACGAGCGCGGTGGCGGTGAGGCCCTGGTGTTTGATCAGCATTCTCACCGCGAAGCGCAGATCGGAGGTAAGTCCGGACCATGCGCGAGAGATCCGAAAAGCCGACGAATCCGACGGCGGCGCCAACGGTTGGGGAGTATTCATGGGGGCGGCAAACGAACGCTTGGTAAGCCGATGAGAAGCAAACACAGCTCGCTAGGAAAAGTTACTTGAAGCGAGGGAGATAATTCGAATGAGCGGTCGCGCATGATTGGCGCTGAGTAGATCGCGCTACCTCCATCGACACATCGAAAATCACCGTCCTCATCGGTGAATGATAGCCTTGGTACGCCGCGAGCAACTGCACGGGAGAATCGTTTTTGCGGGACAGAACTGGCGGCGGCGAGATTTGGGTTCGTGTCTCCGCGGTCCGTCGGTAGAGCGGTGATGCATGGGAGCCGAACCTCAGATCCTCGCTCGACCGTGCACGCGAGGTTCCGCAGCCCCGGTCCGCGTTAACGGTAGGAACCAACGGGTCGTCGTGGGCGGCGGAGACTTGGCGACGGTGGGCGGGTTGGTTTCCCCTCCCGGACAACCCCCGCTCAATTCATGACCGGCTACGACTACGCGGTTCTGGTTTTCTACTTCGTTTTCATGGTCGTGATCAGCTGGGTTTTCCGGCGCTTCGTGACCAACGTCAGCGACTACTTCCGGGGCGGCGGGAAGGCGCTCTGGTGGATGGTGGGCGGATCCGCGTTCATGGTGGCCTTCAGTGCGTGGACGTTCACGGGCGCCGCGGGAAAGGCATACACCGACGGCTGGCCGGTGGCGGTGATCTTCGTGGGCAACGCGGTCGGATTTTTTGTGAGTGCGCTGCACTTTGCGCCGCGCTTTCGCCAGCTCCGGGTGGTCACGGCAGTGGAAGCGATCCGGCTGCGTTTCGGCCCGGTGAGCGAACAGGTGTTCACCTGGCTGCAGATTCCGCTCGGCACGCTGCAGGCGGGAATCTGGTTGAATGCGCTCGGCGTATTTTTCGCCACGGTGTTCGGCATCGATCTGACGCTGACGATCACGGTGACGGGCCTGATCGTGTTGTTCATGGCCTTGATCGGCGGGAGTTGGGCGGTGCTGGCCAGCGATTTCATTCAGGTGCTGATTTTGATGCCGGTCTGCGTCGCGGTGGCGGTGCTGACCCTGGCGCGCGTCGGTGGATGGCATGGTTTCTGGGATCGGCTCCCGACCGGCCACGCAGATCTCGGGCAGATTTTCTCCCACGAATTTTTGGGGCTGTGGTGCCTCGCGATGCTGCTGAAACAACTCAACAGCACCAACAACCTGGCGGATGCAGGCCGCTATCTTTGCGTAAAAGATAGCTCGCAAGCCCGCCGGGCGGCGTGGCTCGGCGGCACACTTTTTCTCCTGGGCGTCGTGGTGTGGTTCATCCCGCCGATGGCGGCGCGGATTTTGTTTCCCGATCTTCACGCGGTGTTCCCCCTGCTGAAGAATCCGGAGGAGGGCGCATTCATTGCGATGGCTCAAGCGGTGATGCCCGTCGGAATGATGGGACTGCTGGTCAGCGGGATCTTTGCCGCGACGATGTCCTCCATGGACGCGGGACTAAACAAAAACGCGGGCATTTTTGTGAAGAATTTCTATCAGCCTCATTTTGCGCGGATGGCCGGCGAGGCGAATCTGCTCAGGGTGGGGAAGTTGGCGACCGTGGTCCTCGGCGTGATTGTGATTCTGGTCGCGCACCGAATGAGCGCTTTGAAAGGGGTCGGATTGTTCAAGCTGATGCAGAACGTCAGCATCCTCGTTTCGATTCCCATCATCGTGCCGCTGTTGCTTGGACTCCTGATCAAGCACACGCCGCCGTGGTCGGCGTGGAGCACGGTCCTGGTGGGTTTTGCCTGCTCACTGGTCATCGGCGATCACTTCACGCCGGAATGGGCGGCGCGAGTTTTTGGGGCGGGCGAACCCCTGACTGCGAGCAGCCGGGAGTACTGGACGCAGGCAATTCAGTTATTCGGGAACGTCGTGATTGGCACGTTGTGGTTCTGCGGCACGAAATTTTTCTGGCGGAGTTCTTCGCTGCAGTTTCAGGCGGCCAACGCCGCGTTTTTCACTCGGATGGAGACGCCGGTGGACTTCGCCGCGGAGGAGGGCGCGAACTCGGCCAACGATGCACGGCAAGCCCGCGTCGTCGGGCGGCTCTGT
The DNA here is from genome assembly GCA_039928635.1 of Opitutaceae bacterium. GTDB lineage: Bacteria > Verrucomicrobiota > Verrucomicrobiia > Opitutales > Opitutaceae > DATAKE01. The sequence goes on from JBDSSU010000349.1 coordinate 8,953, forward strand.
CTCGCCTATGGAGGCTTCGTCGTCGTGCTCGCGCTCATTCCGAATCCGTGGAGCGGGCGGCTGGCTTTCATCGGATGCGGTCTCCTCGTGCTGATCATTGGCGTGCTCCTGTCGCGTGCCGCGCGGCTACCCGCGTTGCTTCATCTCGGCGCCCGTCGGGACCGAGAGGTGACTCCCGTCAAAAACGAAGGGGAACTCTGAGCCGTCAGACCCGTTGCAGCGTACGTCCCGCATTCCAAACGCCCTCGACCATCACCGTGTAGGCCTGCGCCGGCAGGCCTCGTTCGTTTCGCTCCAGCATGCTGATCAGCGTGTCCATCCCGGTTGCGCCAATCAGTCTCCCGTTTTGCCAGATCCCGCTGCAGGCGTGATCGGGCTCCGGGCAGGCGAGTGAAACCACCCCAATGTCGGTCGGTACCCGCCAGCCAATGCGCTTGAGGTGGGGAAGGAGCACGTCGGCCGAGGGAGAAATAATCACGTCGGGCTTTTCTTTTTTTAACCACGTCGCGACGCCCGACAGATCTTCCCAGTCCTTCAGCAATAGTGTTTGGGCTGGCTCGAGTTCGGGAAGGAGCAGCTGTCCCACGAGCAGGCCGCCGTCCCAGCGCCCATGAAAGCGTTCACGGTGACTGCGCAGGATCGCGAGGCCCGGCCGCCGATATCCGAGTTCGTGACACGCGCGCACGATTTGCAGGGCGGAGAAGTAGTGATCGTTGGCGACGGTCGCGATCGTCAGCGAGGGAAGCGGCACGCCAAGGCGGACGGCTGAGAAAAGCTCCCAACGGAGCGCCGGGGTCGGTGCGTCGTAGGCGAGCGGTCCGAGCAGAATGCCGCGGATCCCGCGCGTGTGGAGCATCCCGCTAAATCGCGCGGGCGACATGTCATCTTGGTGGAGCCAGAATTCCTCGGTCCGATAGCCGCGCAGCAAGGCGCGTTCGACGGCACCCTCGCGCATGAGCCCCACGGTGGGCGGGGCGGTCTTGCGCCACGCGGCCGGATGATCGAGCCCGTTGATCAAGGCGATGACGGGAGCGTTTCGTTCCTGTTGCCCGCGGCGTCGCACCCGCATCAGTGCCGACACATAGGGATTTGGCCGGTAACCAAGGCGCTCGGCCACGGCTTGGACTCGGGTGCGCGTCGCCGCCGGGATGCGGGGATTGTTCGCCAGGCACATCGACACGGTCGCCTGCGTGACACCTGCCTTGGCCGCAATCGTCTTCATCGTCACGTGATCGACCATGGGATTTGGTTAATGATATAAGTATCAGCGAACTTTAAGGGGCCCCGGCCAAGCAAATACCGTTCACGTCTCGCACCCCGGTGGCGCAAGTGGAATCGGCCAGACCCAACCCCCGCACCCCATGAAAGCAACCACTCGTTGGCCCGTCCTTGGCCCCTTGGTTTCCTGCCTCGCTCAGACGCGAGTCACGTCCGTCGCGCAAGCGGCGGCGTCTCCTGTCGTGCCGCCGAAAGAAAGTGCGATCGAGTTCTCTCCTCGCTGAAGGATTGATTATCAATCGTCGCGCCCGCCCTTCATGTCGCGTCCCGTCACGATTCTGGCCGCGCTCTCTTCGCAGGAGTTGGGCGAATTTTTGCCCGGTCGGCTGTTGGAGGAAGCGAAAGCGCTGGCGACTCGTTTCGATCATCTGGAAACCGACAATCTCACTTGCGAGGAGTTCTCTCAGCGCCTCGCCCGCTGCGAATCCGAGATCCTGCTCACGTGCTGGAAAACGCCGCCGCTGCCCGCGCAACTCCCGCCCAGCCTGCGTTACGTCTGCCATCTTTCCGGCTCGATCAGGAAGGTCGTCACGCGAGAGCATCTCGAGCGCGGTTTGCTCGTGTCCAACTGGGGTGGATCCATCAGTCGCATCGTGGCGGAGTGGGCGCTGTTTCACGTCCTCTCGTGTCTTCGGCGCGCGACATTCTGGACCTTGGCGATGCATCAACAGGCTGGGTGGAAGAACGGTCACACCGAGACCGCTTCGCTCTTCGGGCGTCGTGTCGGCTTGCATGGCTTCGGCCAGGTCGCGCGTGAGCTCACGGGCTTGCTGCGGGCGTTTTCCTGCGAGATCTCGGCATTTGCGCCCGACGTCGATGCCGCCACGGAAGCGCGTTTTGGAATCAAGCGCGCGAATTCACTCGAGGAATTATTCGGTGAGAACGAGATCATCGTCGAACTCGCGCCGCTGATTCCGGCGACGTTGGGCTGTGTCTCCGAGTCCCTGTTGCGCCGCATCCCGCCCGGTGGAGTCTTCGTGAACGTCGGTCGCGGAGCCGTCGTGGATGAGGACGCCCTGGTGCGGATCGCGCGTGAAGGAAAAATCATGGTCGGGCTCGACGTTTTTACCGTCGAGCCGCTGCCGCCGGATTCGGGACTGCGGGGCTTGCCCAATGTCACTCTCACGCCACATCTTGCCGGCCCAACCACGGATCGACGGCGTGATGCCGGTCAATTTGCACTCGAGAACCTCCGCGCTTACGTCAGCGGACAACCGCTCAAAGCGGTCATCACCCCGCGAACTTTTGATGGCATGACCTGATCACCCCATGAAACAAAATTTCTCCCCGCTCGTGGCGCTCGTTACGGTGGCTGCTTTCGCCGCGCCGACCTCGCGTCTGGTCGCCGCCGCGGAGACGCCGCTGCTTTTTCATCTCTCGGCTCCGGCTTTGAACGAAACACGCGCGCGTCTCACGCGGGGCGAACCAGCTCTCCAGCCGGCCCTGGCTCGATTGCGCAAGGAAGCGGATGCCTTGTTGAAAATTAAGCCCCCGTCCGTGCTCGATAAGCCGAGTGTCGCGGCGAGCGGGGATCAGCACGATTATTTCACGTATGGCCCGTATTGGTGGCCAGACCCCTCCAAGCCCGACGGTCTTCCTTACATCCGGCGCGATGGGGCCCTCAACCCCGCGAGCAAAAAGGGCACGGACGACGCCGCGTCAGACTGGGTGCTCGACGCAATCCAGACGCTGGGGCTCGCGTATTTTTTTACCGGTCACGAACCGTATGCCGTCCAAGCTGCCCGAGTCGCTCGTGTTTGGTTTCTGGATCCGGCGACGCGGATGAACCCGAATCTCGAACATGCGCAGGCGATCCCCGGAATCACCAAGGGACGCGGCATCGGAATCGTCGAATACCGCGAACTCGGTCGGGTGGTCGACGCCCTGGCACTCGTCGGTGGTTCGTCCGCGTGGACGGCGACGGATCGGACGAATTTAACGGCTTGGACGGAGTCGTATTATCGATGGCTGCTCACCAGTGCCAATGGCATCGACGAACAGGATGAACTCAACAACCACGGGACATGGTATGACGCGCAGGCCGCGCACCTCGCGCTGGTCCTCGGAAAAAGGGATGAGGCGAAAAAAATCCTGAGCCAAGGTTTGAAGCTGCGTCTCACCGAGCAGATCGAGCCGGATGGCGCACAACCGCGCGAACTCGCCCGCACGAAGTCGCTCGACTATTCGCTCTTCAATCTCGAGGCACTCTTCGTTTGCGGAGAACTCGGTGAGCGGACAGGGGTGGATTGGTGGAGCTACCGGACGCCCGACGGGCGCAGTCTTGAAGCCGCGTTGCGTTATCTCGCGCCCTACGTCGATCGCACCAAGACGTGGCCGAAGAAGGATCTGGTCGAGGCTGACCGTGCCCGGCTCCTGCCGCTCTTCTCCCAATATCTGGCGCATCGCGAAGATGCGGAGATCCGCGCGCTTTATGAAAAATTTGCCGCGAGCGCCGAGCCTGCGGCACGTTGGCGGCTGCTTTGGCCCCTGGAGTCGCGCGCCGCAGGTAAGACCCCGAAAGCGCCCTAGCTCGCTAGCTCAGCGCGGGGTACTTTCAAAGTGCGGTTGTCGCTGCTCGTCGCATCATTCTCACGTGTCTTATCTTCGAGCGTTTTCCACTCTGGGTTGTCCGGAGTTATCGCTGGAGGAAGTTTTTCGCCTGGCGGAGCGAGCAGCGCGCACCACGCGGCGGTAATTCTTCCGAGAGGCGAGGACAGGATGTTCATACCGTTGATTTAATTTGGGGCAGGAAAAGGAGAACGAGTTCCACGATGCTCAGCGCAGTGCCGATGGGCAGATACCACAAGCTCAGCACCGAACTCCCGGCCAAAGCGTACCAGCCGAAGGACGGTCTAATCACGAAAGCGGTTAAGCCGGCGAGCCAGCAACACCCAAGGATCACGTGCAGGGCCTTCGCCGAATTGCCCCTCGGGCTGATTCCCACGGTGGCGATCACCCTCGACCAAGGACCAAGTTGCCCGGCGTTGGGACCGCTCTTCGGGGTGACGTAGTCGCCGGTGACAAAGGCGTGAGTGCCGTCGAACGTCAGCCATCCGCCCATGAGAAAAGCGATCAGGGCGATGGCGTATTTCACGGCATCGATCTTTGGGAAAAAACAAAAATTGGGGAAACCATTTTCTTTCACGCGTGCGCAAGAACTCCGACGCTGGCCCGTCTCAGGCGATGAAGCCCGCCCGCGTCAGTGATTGATGACCGCGCTCCGTAACCTTTTCGAGTTCGGCGAAAAGCAGTTCGTCCACGGTCCTAAAATTGAAACAGGTCTTTCCCTGCATCCGCTGCGAGCCTTTCGTGTTTGGAATGGATTGGAGTGAAGAGCGGTCCGCCGAAAAACCGCTGTCCCTGCGTTCATTTATTGTTCACGGTTCTCACTCTGTGAAGGCTTCCGATTTCTTTTCCCTGCCTGCGTCGTTGTCGTGCTTCGTGGACGCGTTTCCGGCGGACGCCGCTCCTTGGGAATGGTTGACCCGCATTGGGCCCGCGCTCGCGGCCCATCACTTTACCTCCCCAACGGCTGATTTGCCCGCGGGCGTGCACCTCGAAGGGCAGGTTTATCTGCATCCCAGTGTGAAGCTGCCTTCCCACGCGACGATCATCGGACCCGCTTGGATTGGTCCGAACACGCAGATCAGGCCTGGCGCCTTCATTCGCGGCAACGTGATCGTGGGCGAGAGTTGCGTGCTGGGGAACGCCTGCGAATTCAAAAATTCGCTGCTGATGGACGGTGTCCAAGTGCCGCACTTCAGCTATGTCGGTGACTCCATCCTGGGAAACGGCGCGCATTTCGGCGCGGGGGTGATTTGCTCCAATCTCCGCTTGGATCAACAACCGATCCTGGTGCACGGGCCGGACGTCACTTATTCAACCGGCCTGAAAAAATTTGGCGCCATCGTCGGTGACAAAGCCGAGGTCGGCTGCAACGCGGTGCTCAACCCCGGTACCGTGCTCGGGCCGCGTTCCCTGGTGATGCCGCTCGTGGCTTTCTCCGGTTACCTTCCTCCGGCCACGATCGCCAAGACGCGGCAAACGGTGACGCAGATTCCGCGGCGCGATTAGAAAACGCTTGCCCGCGATCTTGATCGGAATCGTGCTCGACCGTTTCGCCGGCGTAGCCGGGCCCGATTAAGATAACGAACACGATCACGATTCGAGATATGCGCACCCTCACCGGCATCCAGCCTTCCGGCACGCTTCACATCGGAAACTATTTCGGCGCGATGCGCCCGGCCATCGACGCGCAAGTCCGCGGGGAATGTTTCTATTTCATCGCCGACTATCATTCGATGACTTCGCTCCACGATCCGGAGGCCCGGCGGCAGAGCACACTCGGCGTCGCCCTTGACTGGCTGGCCTGCGGGCTTGATCCGCAGCGGAGCGTGTTCTGGCGCCAAAGCGATGTGCCACAAGTCACCGAACTCACTTGGATCATCGGCACCCTCACGCCGATGGGGCTGCTCGAACGAGCGCACAGCTATAAAGACAAAACCGCGCACGGCATCTCGGCGAACTTCGGTCTCTTTGCCTACCCGGTTTTAATGGCGGCGGATATTTTGCTTTTCGATGCAAACGTTGTCCCGGTCGGCAAGGATCAGAAGCAGCACTTGGAAATGACACGCGATATCGCGATCAAGTTTAACCAGACCTACGGGGAAACCTTCGTCGTGCCGGAGCCGGATATTCGTGATGAGATCGCGACTGTCCCTGGCCTCGACGGGCAGAAAATGAGCAAGAGCTACGGCAACACCATCGAGATTTTCGGCGACGAGAAGGCGGTGCGAAAAAAAATCATGGGAATCGTGATGGACAGTCGCACGCCGGCGGAGCCGAAGCCCGATGCCGACAGGAATCTCGCGATTCAACTCCTGCGCCTGGTGGCGCCGGCGGACGTGGCGCTCGATTTCGAGAACCGCTTACGCGCCGGTGGACTGGGTTATGGAGATTTGAAAAAGGCGCTCTTTGAGCACTACTGGAATTATTTCGCCGAAGCGCGGGCGCGGCGCGCTGAACTCGCGGCGAATCTCGATCATGTGCAACGCGTGCTGGCTGACGGCGCCGAACGCGCGCGAGCCGTCGCGCAGGGTGTGCTGAAGCGAGCGCGCAGGGCGAGCGGGCTGGAGTGAGCGGAGGAGGCGGCGGGACGGCGCAGCATGCTCGCGGTGCGCCGCTACGGTGGCGGCAGTTGGGCGGATGATGGCGGTGAGGGCACCCGCCCTACGTATATATGGAGTTTCCGGAAGTGTGGGCGGGGTGCCCTCGCCCCGCCTGGTTAAAACGCCAAAGAATGAAGCTCTCCCTGCCAGCGCCAGTTTTCCGCGCGACCGACGAGTCCTCTCCGCACCGGATTAGCCTGAACGTAATTCCATTTTTCGGAATAGGACTCCGCGCTGCGTAAAATATGATCAAACGTGTCGACCTGCCAGAACGGCGGGTTGACGTTGAATTCTTTCGCCAGCTGGCGAGCCGATACCGATTTCCATAGTTTGGTCCAATCGCTTCGGTTTTTGGCACCCGAGGATGGCGAAGCAAAAAAATGCACGTGGTCGGGCATGAGGATGAAACGTCCGACGAACCATCCATTGAGAGCGGCGGATTTTTTCCAAATTTCGCTTAGGCAATCGAACGCGTGGATGTTGCCGAGGAGTGGTCGGCGCGCCGCCGTGCAAGCGTGAAAAAGTAAATTGGTGTTCGCGCAAATGGTGTAACATGCGGCAAGCGCACAAGACAAAATACAGCGGGGTGAGGGCACCCCGCCCACACTTCCGAACCCCTCATATGTAGGGCGGGTGCCCTCACCCGCCATCATCCGCCCTTGCCGGAACGTCGCTGGAAAAAGCGTCACCGATGTGCCTTCACCCCCTCCAGCTTTTCCCCATTCAAACCACGGTGATCTCCGGCCGTTTCAGTTTCGAGATCACCTCGAAGATTCGTTCCGAGGCTTGTTGGTAGCGGTCTTTCCCCGCCCCGGGATCATATTGGCTGGGAGAGAGCGGGGGACCAAAAACCACGGAGACGGGATTGCCGGCGCGCGGAAAGCCGATGCCTTTTCCGAAGGCTTCAAACGAACCGAAGATCCGCGCCGGCACCACGGGGACCTGCGTGCTGCACACAATCATACCCACACCGGGCTTGGGGGTTTGCAGCCCGCCATCAGGCGAACGCGTGCCTTCGGGAAAGAGAATGAGCACCTTGTCGTTCGCGAGAGCGCGGAGCACGCGCTTGATCGCACTCAAGGCCTGGCCGCCATCGCGGTCGACGGGGATGGTGCCGACCGCGTCCAGCCACCAGGCGGCGATCCCAGGCTTCCAGAGGTTTTTGCGGCCAAAGAAACAAACCTGTCGTCGCACCTGGGAGCCAATGATGGGCGAGTCGAGGTGGCTGGCGTGATTCGAAGCGATCAGAAACGCGCCGGTCTTCGGCAGATGCTCGATCCCAATCACCTCGCCTCTGAAAAACATGTCGTACACCACGACCGAGATGTAATGGAAAAGTCCGTAGACGCGGGTCATCTCCGCCTGGGTGTAAAGGCGCATCAGGAGACAAATCTCGCGTCGATATCCGCCGCCATTTTGTCCACGACCTCTTCCAAGGTGACCAGCGTGGTGTCGATCGAAGTCGCGCCGGAAGGGCAGGTGAGGGGCGAGGCCTTACGCGAGGAATCCAAGCGGTCGCGCTCGCGAATGCTGTCCTCCTGGCCCTGGCCGGCGCGTCGCCGGGCGCGTTCGTCGGGGTCGGCGTGAAGAAAGAAACGAAAATCCGCGTCAGGAAAGATGACCGAGCCGATGTCGCGGCCTTCCATGACGAGCCCGCGAAAGCCGCGGGTTCGCGCGACGTTGGCTTGGTCGCGTTGATACGCCAACAGCGCCGAGCGCAGTTCCGGCATCGCGGCGAAATGAGAAACGGCGTCGTTGACCTCCCGGCTGCGAATTTCCTCCCCGGCGACGCGTCCATCGATTTCCATCTCGGCAGAGCGGCCATTGACCCGGGTATTAAGTTTCAGATGGGCCAGCGCGGCTTTGACTGCAGCGGGGTCCCCGGGAGCCACCCCGCGGCGGAGCAGCTCGGCGGTAAGCGCCCGGTAATACGAACCGGTATCGACGTGAAGCAGATGGAATCTCTCGCTGAGCGTGCGCGAGGATGAGGACTTGCCCGACGCGGCGCCGCCGTCGATGGCCACGATGATAAAGGGGGAGGAGGCCATCAGGTAGCCAAAGATTTTTGGCGAACCGTCTCCAGCAACTCAAAAAAGTGCGGAAAAGTTTTCGCGCAGCAGCCCGGATTGCTGATCGTGAGCCAGGGGCGTCCGTCGCCTTGAAGATCGTGAGAGCCCAGGATCCCAAAGCTCATGGCGAAACGGTGGTCGCCATACGTT
>JBDSSU010000350.1:0-4467 GCA_039928635.1 Opitutaceae bacterium
AACCTCGCCGCCTACACGCAGGCCATGGCCGAAGTCGCACGCGATCAGGCCGGAGTGACGTTCGTGAATCTCTTCGCGCCGTCGCAGGAGCTTTACGCCGAGGCCGCGAAAAACGGCCAGCCTCCGCTCACGATCAACGGCGTGCATCTGAACGACGCCGGTGAGGGCAAGCTCGCCGCGAAGATTTTTCCCACGGTCTTCGGCGCGCCCGCGCCCGACCTGAGCACGCCCGCCGGCGCCGAGCTCCGCGCCGCCGTCAATGCCAAGAGCGAGATGTGGCACTCACGTTATCACACGGTCGACGGCTACAACATCTACGGCGACCGCTCGAAGATCGCCTATGTTTCCCATCCGGACGCGCCCAAGATCACCAACACGCACGTGATGATGGAAGAAATGGCGCAGCGCGATGTGATGACCGCCAATCTCGAGCGCAAAGCCTGGGCGCTGGCGTCCGGCAAGACCGGTCCCGTGGCAATGCTGCCGCTGCCGGTCGTCACCGCGTTCGGCACGAACAAACCCGGTCCGAACGTCGACAACACCTACCCGTTCATCGATGGCGAGGAGGCGATCAAGCTGATGACCGTCGCGCCCGGCTTGAAGGTGAATCTCTTCGCGAGCGAGAAGGAGTTTCCCGAACTCGCGAAAGCCGTGCAGTTCAACTGGGACACCAAGGGCCGGCTCTGGGTCTCAGTCTGGCCCAACTATCCCGAGCGCACGCCCACCTCCAAGAATGGTGACAAAATCATCATCCTCGAGGACACGGACAAGGATGGCCGCGCCGACAAATGCACGGTGTGGCTCGACAATCTCAACTGCCCGACCGGCTTCCAATTTTTCAAAGACGGCATTCTCCTCCAGCAGGCACCCGACGTTTGGTTCGTCCGCGACATCGACGGCGACGGTCGCGCCGATTGGAAAGAGCGCGTGCTGATGGGCCTCGATTCCGCTGATTCTCACCATCAGGCCAACTCGCTCATCTACGAACCGGGTGGCGCCATCCTTTTTAGCGACGGTGTTTTCCACCGCACCCAGGTCGAGACGGTTGCGGGCCCCGTGCGCAACATCGATGGCGCGATCTACCGCTACGAGCCGCTCACCTCGAAATTCGAGACGTATACTGCCTACGAGTTCGCGAATCCCCACGGCCGCGCCTTCGACTACTGGGGCAACGACCTCATCACCGACGCCACCGGCAACAACACCTACTGGGGCCCGGCGTTCAGCGGTAAAATCGATTACCCGATGAAGCACCCGCGGCTGAAAACCATCTGGGCGCGCCCATCGCGTCCCTCCGCCGGCAGTTCGATCCTCACCAGCGCCCATTTCCCCGAGGAGTACTGGGGCCATTTCCTGAATCCGAATGTGATCGGCTTCCAAGGCATCTACCGCGTGAAGCTCTCGGACGACGGCGCCGGACTAAAAGGAGAACGTCAGACGGACCTCCTCTCCTCGAAGGATCCGAACTTTCGTCCGATCGACACCAGCGTCGGTCCCGATGGCGCGCTGTATGTGATCGACTGGCACAATCCGCTCATCGGCCATCTGCAAAGCCATCTGCGCGATTCCAACCGCGACCACGTTCACGGCCGCATTTATCGCGTCACGGCCGAAAACCGTCCGCTCTCCTGGCAGCCGAAGATCGACGGGGAGCCGATTCCCGCCTTGCTCGAATTGCTCAAGCGGAAGGAAAACCAGATCCGCAATCTCGCGAAGATTGAGCTCGGCAAACACGACTCGGACCAAGTAATCGCCGCGACCAAACGGTGGGCTGCCGCCCTGGATCAAAACGCCCCCGACTATGAGCACCACCAGCTGGAAGCACTTTGGGTTCATCAGTGGCACAATCGCGTCGACCGTGACCTGCTTGCCCGCGTTTTGAAATCGCCGAATCCGGAAGCGCGCGCCGCCGCCACCCGCGTGTTGTGCTACTGGCGCGACCGGGTGCCAGACGCTCTTAGCCAGTTGCAGCGCCTGGCGACGGACACCAATTCACGCGTGCGTCTGCACGCGGTGCGGGCCGCCAGCTTCTTCCCGACCGTGGAGGCCACGCAGGTCGCGCTCTCGGCCTCGAAACTCGAGATCGATTACTACCTCGACTACGTGATCGGTGAAACGCTCCGCCAACTGCGTCCCCAATGGCGCAAGAGCATCGGTGAAGGCGCGGGAATTGCCGGTGCCGATCCCTCCAGCATCCGTTACCTGCTGCGGACTCTGAGTGTCGACGAGCTCTTGAAGATGCCACGCAACGCGGACGTCTCGGAAAACATTCTCGCCCGCACCGGCATCTCTGACGCGGTCCGGGCCGAAGCCCTCGCCGCACTCGCCGTCCACCGCCGCGTCGCTCCCGTTGCTTTGCTCATTGAGACGCTGGATTCTCCCGGCGAGACCGATGTCCGTGGCGTCGGCCGGCTCCTCCTCGCGCAATCGCCCGCCGATCTGCAACCGCACCGTTCTGCCCTGCTAAAACTCGCGCTGAATGATCAGGAGCAGGGTCGGTCCTATGCCTTTGCGGCAGTCGTGCTCGGCGATGGCTCGCTCGAAGCCTCCTGGAAGGAAGCGTCGGCCTCCCCGCTTTCACTGCAAAGTCTGGTCGGCGCCATCGCGTTGATTCCGAAACCCGAACTTCGCGCCACGGCCTTGGAACGCGTCATGCCGATTCTGGACTCCGAGATCACCGCGCTCCAGGGACCGGATAACATCGTCGCCGCGACCCAGCGGGACGCGATCCGCGGCGCCGTGAGCACGCGGCGCGAACCGGCGGCCGTGTTCGCCGCGCTCACCAAGATGATCGAACGCGGCTATCAGGTTCCCACGGCAGCCCAGGGCATTCGCGGACTGCCTCGCGAAAGCTGGCCCGCCGATGCCTCGATCAATGCCGCGCGAGCGCTGGTCGCCTGGGCGGGGAAAACGCACGCGAGCGAACGCACCAACCGTGATTACGTTGAGACCATCCAAATCGTGGACGATCTCGCGGGGACCTTGCCCGCAGAGGTCGCCGAGTCTTTGCGCAAGGACCTCAGTGGTCTGCGCGTGCCCGTGTTTATCGTGCGCGCCGTCGTCGAAGGCATGCGCTACGACGTTCCGCGCCTGGTCGTTCCCGCGGGCCGGTCCTTCGAGATCATCTTTGAAAACCCTGACGTCATGCCCCACAACCTCGTCGTGGTTCGTCCCAACAGTCGCGAGAAAGTCGGCACCGCCGCCATGGCGCTGACGCCCGATGACCGCGATGCTCGCGGTCGCGCGTTCGTGCCGGCGTCTACGGACGTGGTGGCCGCCACGAAACTGCTGGAAAACAGCCAGAGCGAATCGTTACGCGTCCCCGCACAATCCGAAGGCGTTTACGAATATGTCTGCACGTTTCCCGGCCATTGGATCATGATGTACGGCCAGCTCGTGGTGACGCCGGATGTCGACGCGTACCTCAAAGCAAACCCCACCGCCACCGCGGCGAAACCCACCGCACCCAGCGAACACCCACACTGACTTCTGAGTGTAGGCGGGATGCCCTCACCCCGCGGCTTTGAAGACAACGTTCACCCCACCATGCGGGTGAGGGCACCCCGCCTACAGCCTGCATTCTCCATCAACGCCCCATGAAATTACTCCCCCGCCGCTTCGCGCTTCTCGCGCTCCTCATCGCTTCGTTCTCCGTGGCTGCCCACGCGGCCGACGCTGATTTCAAACCGCTCTTCAACGGCAAGGACCTCACCGGCTGGAAAGGCCTCGACGGATTCTGGTCCGTGCGCGACAGCGCGATCACCGGGCAGACCACGGCCGAGAAGCCGCTCGCCGGAAACACGTTCCTCGTGTGGCAAGGTGGAGACGTCAAAAACTTCGAGTTGCGCGCTTCCTTCCGCCTCACCGGGCAAAACACGAACAACTTCGGCAACTCCGGCATCCAATACCGTAGCAAAGTGCTCGACGCCCCGACCTTCGTCGTGGGTGGTTACCAGATGGATATCGATCTCTCCGGCCGCTACACGGGTATGCTCTACGAGGAAAAAGGTCGCGGTATCCTGATGGGCCCTGGCGAAAAAATCAAAGTGGGCGAAACCACCGTCGATCCCGACACCAAGCGGAAAAAAACCGCCGTCGAAAAACTCCCGGGCGCCACACCCGCGGCCGACGTCCTCACCGCCTACAAGATCGGCGAATGGAATGACGTTGTGGTCATCGCTCGCGGCAACCACCTCCAGCAATTCCTCAACGGCAAGCTAACCGCCGAGGTTACCGACACCGACGCCACGCTCGCTTCTCCCTCCGGTGTCCTCGCCCTCCAACTCCACACCGGCGGCCCGATGACGATTCAGTTTAAAAACATTCAACTCAAGACGCTGCCCTGATCGCTTTCGCGTCCCCCTCCGCCTCCTCCTCCACTCCTATCCGCTGCCCGGTTTTCTCAAAATGGCCCCCTCCCCCTTACACCCCTCACGAATGAACCGGTTTCTCCGCCTCCTCCCCCCT
>JBDSSU010000351.1:0-3447 GCA_039928635.1 Opitutaceae bacterium
CTGGGTCGTTGAGAAGGATGATCGTATTCGCAAACTCCACGGAAAATTCCGTGATGTCACCTCTCTCGATCCAGACTACAAATGTCGTACTTTTGCCGGGTGGAGCAGGAGTACGAGTGAAGGACGCGAACGGTCCTCCGTCTATTCCGTATGATTTCAGTGCGGAAATTCCTTCATCGGAAAGAACCAGGTCGCCTTCGACGGCTATTCCTTGAGCGCGGATATTACGTCCGTACTTAAGGATCAGGCGCAGGATCTCATGCGGCAGGACGCGAGGCGGCTTGACGACGCGGCTGCGCACGCCGGGAGCTGGCGGGGAAAAGTCTGCCTCAGTGAGATCGTCCGTGTGCCGCCAGCCGTTTTTGGTGGCAAGCACCATCTCCCGATTGGAATAGACCATTTCTTGCCGACGGATTCGCGCATGAGTGAACCCGCCGATTGTCGTCTCTCCCGAGTCGGAAAACACGGTACGCCCGCTCTGCTTACGCTGATCGACGAAGCGTTCGGTCCCTTTCTCCCACGAATAGTTTCCGGCCGCCCACAGCCGGTCGACTGCATCTACCAGCGCTTTTACCGGCTGCGCGTTCACTCCGCCGACGGCCAAGGCAATCAACAGCGCGGCACGGAGTATTCGCCAGCGTTTCATGGGTATGGCAGTTTGACGCTCGCGCCCGAAAAAAGTTCGTCCCCTGCCGCGCTGCGGCTACTTCCGCGACTCGTGCACGTGGTAGGCGGGCGGGCCCGGTTTCTTCCGCGGCTTCACCGGCGTCGCGATCAACCGCCGGGCCTTCGCGTCGGCCTTCGCCACTTTGCGGAGTTGCGCGAGCTGCGCCTCGAAGTCGGTGGGCAACGAGGCGCGCAGATCGAGTTCCTTCCCGGTTTTCGGATGAGCGAACACGAGATGCTCAGCGTGCAACATCACGCGCGCCGGCTGCTTCGACAGCCGCCCGTCCGGTTTCCAGCCGTAGATCACGTCGCCGAGAATCACGTGCCCGAGCGCTTTCATATGCACGCGAATCTGGTGAGTGCGGCCCGTGTGAATCGTGCAGCGGATCAGCGTGGCGATTTTGCCGAACTGCTCCACCACCTGCCAGTCCGTGTGCGCTTCCTTGCCGCCGTCCTCCTCCTCGACCACGGCCATTTTGTGCCGGTGCTGTTTGTTGCGCCCGATGCTTTTTCGGATCGACCCGCTGAGCAGACCGGGCGCGCCAGCGACCAGCGCGAGATATTCCTTTTGCAACGAACGCTCCTGAAATTGTTCGGCGAGCCCGCGGTGCGCCACGTCGTTTTTCGCGACGAGAATAATCCCGGAAGTTTCGCGATCGAGCCGGTGCACGATCCCGGGCCGCTCCACCCCGCCGATCCCGCTGAGCGATCCCGCACAGTGCGAGAGCAACGCGTGCACGAGCGTGTCCTCACCCGTGGCCACGCCCGGATGCACGACCATCCCGGCCGGCTTGTTGATCGCGAGCATGTGCTTGTCCTCAAAAATCACGTCGAGCGGGATGTCGACCGCCCGCAGCTCGGCGGGCTTCACCTCGGGAAACTCAAACTCCAGCACATCGCCACCGAAGACGGAGGTATCGCGCTTGATCGCGACGCCCCGGAACCGCACGAGACCGGAGTCGAACGCGCGCTGAAAAGCCACGCGGCTGTGTTCGGGAAAGGCGCGGGAGAGGATTTTGTCGGCGCGCGTGGCGAGGACGATCCCGGGGGGAACAGTGTAGGAAGTATTCAAAGTGCCGGCCGTCGCAGAACGACCGACCTCAGAGCTTCGCGAGCCGCTCGATCTCGGCAACCACGCTTTGACGCGCCGCCGCCGCAACATCCGCGACCTCCCAGCCGCTGCGGGCGACCTGCGCGAGTTCGGCGGTCGTGAAGCCTCCTTCGGTCGCGAGTGCCGCATACTCGTCCGTCACGGAATTTCCGAAAACCAGCGGATCATCCGTGCTCACGGTGCAACGCACCCCCGCCTGCATGAGCTGCCGCAACGGATGCTCGGCCATCGAAGGCACGACGCGCAATTTCACATTGCTGATCGGACAGGTGTCGAACGTCACACCTCGCTCGCGCGCCAGCGCGACCACGGCCGGATCTTCGATCGCGCGGATGCCATGTTGCACGCGGGTCACCCCGAGTTGTTCGATCGCTTCGCGCACGCGGCCCGCGCCGTCGAACTCGCCGGCATGACACTTCGTGATTTTTCCCGCGGCCCGGAGACGCGCCCAGATTTTTGCCGTCCACGGCTGCGTCGGCACGGATTCGTGGCCGTGGAGATCGACCCCCGCAAGGTCGTCCCAGTTTTCCAGATCGCCGATCACCGCCCGCATCGGCCCCTCGTAGTCCGAGCGCAACATGCCGGCGAAGATCCGCACCTCCAAGCCGGCCGGTACGGCCGCGCGGATCGCCGCGATGACTTCACGGCCGGGCACGTTGATGAACTGCGTCACGGGCAAATGAAAACTTGTCTCCACGTAGCTCACGTTCTGCGCGACGTGCTTGGCGAAGGTCGCCCGCGCGGAGTCGTAATAACGCTCGGCGGAAATGAACCAGGGCAGCGCATGTCCGAGCAGCGTCGTGTCGAATTCCGCGAACGTCGCGAAGCGAAACTCCGGGGCGTGAAACGCCGCCACCGCGGGATATTTTTCCGGCTGCCACGCGTGCAGCAACTCGTACGGCAGAGCGCCTTCGAGGTGCAGATGCGTCTCCGTCTTCGGGAGCGCTTGGATGAATTCCCGGTTTGTCATTCTGAGCGCAGCGAAGAATCCAGTGCATGCCGCCTGGCTGGAAAATTCGTCAAATTGTCTGGCTGCTGACGTCGCACTGGATTCTTCGCTGTGCTCAGAATGACAGGTAATTTGGAGGCCCATCGGCGTGGTCCACCCGCAGCTCGGAGTCTCAGAAGGACAGAAAAACGATCTGGTAAACGCATCGCCGCAGACGCGTTCCTCTCCGCGGGCTAATACTTTGTTAATCGCGGTTTTTCAGAAACGGCGGTGAGTTTTCGTTGGATATAAATTGTGCGGGCCGATTTGAGGGAGTCGTGGTGCGTTCGCTGAGCGAAGTCCACGGCCCCTTCGATGACTTCCAGATTCTGCCAACAATTCAGACCGCTTGCCGTGAGCCTAGGGCTGATTGTGATGAGCACGATGTCGCACGCCAAAGAAATCAAGGATTTCGTCGCGCAGTACCTGAGCTCAGGTGCGCCGGACACGGCGTTCTTGGAGGATATGCAGCAGCGTGCGGTGCAGTACTTCGTCGAGCAGACGGATCCCGATTCTGGACTCACGCGGGATCGCGCACCCGCTGATGGAGGAGAGAGCGCTTTTCCGGCGAGCATCGCGGCGAGTGGGTTTGCGCTGACCAGTTGGTGCATCGCGGATGCACGCGGATGGCTTCCGCCAGGAGAAGGACGCGAACGAGCGTTGCGTACCTTAAAGTTCGTGG
>JBDSSU010000352.1:0-15441 GCA_039928635.1 Opitutaceae bacterium
GCACACTCGCGAGAGAATGTGCCTGATCACCGGGGGTTTCTCGGCCTTCTCCGCCACGAACATCCCGTCGAGAGAACCGGCCGGACGGGGAGAGTCAAGAGGACCGCCCCGCGTTCTCAAACCATGCGGGGATGCCAGCCGCATCCTGCGATTCCACGGTGTCATGCGGGGCTTGCAGCAGCACTTTTTCCACCGCTTCGTGGAAGCGGCAAATCCCCGCTCGGTCAGCTGATGCGCTCCCCTCTTCCTCTTTTTCTCCGACCTTCGCTGCTCATTATCGCCGGGGCGGTCGGGTTCGTCTGCTGGATCAACGTTCTGCGCATCCAACGCGTGGAGTATCTCAACGCGATTTCGGAATGGTCCGTCCCCACCGCGGTCGCCGACCCGAAGTCCCCGACCGGTTACGCGAACGCGGTGCGCCGCCTGATCGTGCCGGGACACCACAACCGCAGCTACGAATGGATCATCCAAACCCAGCAGGCGCCGGGCACCGGAACACGGGAACATCACGTCGACTACGACAATGCGCCGTTTGGCCGGGAATCCCACTCGCCGGCGCTATACCGGTGGTGGCTTACGCTTATCGCCCAAGTCGATCGGGTGATCACCGGCGCGTCGTTTGCGAGCGCCGCGGAACGCGCGGCCCTCTACTCCGACGGTCTGCTTCACGTGCTGCTCATCGCGAGTGTGGGAATTTTTTTGGCGCGTTGGTTCGGAATTTTTCCCGCGGCGCTCGTCGTCGTGGCGGCCGCGACCTTGTTTCCACTCGCGAGCGGATTTGTCGCCGGCGCTCCGGATCATCAGAACCTCGGCCAACTTTGCCTGATCTGGAGCCTGCTGCCTCTGCTCGCGGCCATGCGGAGCGCAGACCCGGCGACTTCGCCTCCGGCCGGCGTGGCGCAGGCTCGCAGACTCTTCCTTTTCGCCGCAATCGCCGGCGGCGCCGGATTGTGGATCAGCGTGGCGCTCCTCGTGCCCATGATCGCGGGACTGGGATTGGGGATTGTTTCCGGGATGTTTCTCCTCTCGCGCGAAAAAAATCCGCTGAACACCGCGCCTTGGCGCCTCTGGGGATTGGCCGGCTGTGCCACCACCTTGCTCGCCTACGCCGTCGAATATTTTCCCTCCCATCTCAGCCTGCAATTGCAGGCGATTCATCCGGTGTACGGCCTGGCCTGGCTCGGCCTCGGGGAACTGCTTCACCAACTCGGAGGCTGGCGCGCCGCACCCCTCGCACGCTTTCCGATCAGCCGCCTTCCGGCGGTGGTGGCCTCGCTGGCGGCGATCGCCCTGCTGCCGATTGCCATGCTGTGGTCGGGAAACCGAGGGTTTCTGGCCCCTGATCCGCTGGCCGCCAGATTGGGCAACGCGAGCAGTATCATCGCGAACAGCTTCAGTGATTGGATCCACCAAGACGGCTTTCATGGACCGGTCGTGAGCACCTGCCTGCCGCTGGTCCTGATCGCGGTCGCGTTTGTTTTGTTGTCACGTCGCGCCACTTCCCCGGCGCGTCGCCGGGTGATTGTCCTGGTGCTGGGCCCGGTGACCGTCGCTTTTACCGCTTCGATCGTTCAGCTGCGGTGGTTCAACGCCCTCGATGTGACGCTGCTCGCGCTGCTCGTGGCCGCGGCGTCGCCGGATGCCGCCTCACCCGCTTCATCCCGGAGCCCGGGGAAGATTCGCTTCTCCCGCTGGGGATGGACGCTCGCGGTCGCGTTGATGGCCTTCGCGAGCGTCACCCAATGGATGCCGCCCGTCCGAGCCAGCGCGCGACAGGCCCTCGCGGATACGGATGTGGAGAGCATCGTCGAACGAGATCTCTCCCACTGGCTTTCCATCCGCAGCGGTGGCGGCGCGGTGGTGCTGGCTTCACCTGACGTCACGACCAGCGCGATTTATCACGGGGGGTTGCGCGGCCTCGGCACTTTCAACTGGGAGAACCGGGAGGGCCTCGCTGCCGCCGTGCGCATCGCCAGCGCCACTTCTCCGGCTGAAGCGCTCGCATTGATCCAGCAGCGAGGGATCACGCATGTGGTGATCCCCTCGTGGGATTCCGTGCTCGAAGACTACACGCGAATCGGCTCCAGCCTATCCGAACGCTCGTTCATCGCCGCGCTCAAGCATTGGGCGCCGCTGGTCTGGTTGAAACCGTTGCCTTACCAGCTGCCAAAGATCAGCGGCTTTGAAGCTCATTCGGTCGCCGTCTTCGAAGTGGTGGAGGAGCAAGAGGAATCGACGACGCTGAGCTGGCAGGCGGAATACTTTGCCGAGACCGGCCAGCGCGAACTCGCGACTGCCTGGCGGAAAAAACTTCAACGTTTCCCCGGCAATCTCGGAGTGCTCGTCGCGCTCGCACAGGTCGACGCCGCCATCGGAGACAACGCGGCTTTTTCGCATACGGTCAAAGACCTCGTGAGCTATTCGGCGGGAGGCGCCGATCGTGCTCTCACCTGGGAGCGGCGGGCAGGACTCGCCACCGTGCTCGCGTTGGGAGGCCAGCCCGATCTGTCGCGGACGCACGTGCAGCGCTGCCTCGCGGAGATTGACGAAACGCGCGCGCGCACTCTGACCACCGCCACGCTGTTTCGCCTCCTCACCCTTGGGAAAAGATTCGGCATTGATATCGCCGATCCAAGGACACGCGAAGCGGTCCGCCGCCTGCTGCCACCGGAAGCAGCGAACCGGCTGTGAGCGCAACGTTGGGGAGCTGCCCGCCGAATGCGCGCGGGGGATTGAAACCACCGCTAGCTAGCTAGCCCGAAAAATTCATACCCAAATTCAACCAAGGCAGGAGCCACAGAGAACACGGAGCTCGGACACAGAGGCCACAGAGCAAGACAAGATGTTTGGCTCTGTGAACTCTGTGTCTGCGCTCGGTGATCTCTGTGGCAAAAAAATCTTCACGAAAAGTGTGATGCATGCGCGCTAGCCTAGAGCGCGCGACGGAATTGCTGCTGGAACTGCATGACGAGCGCGTTGAGATCATTGGGCGGGAGGCGCTGCTGCTCACGGAGCTGCTGGATCCAATGCCGGGCCGCAGCCTCGTCGCCCGTGTCGATCGCGAAGCGAGCCAGCACGCTCATCGCGAGGGCATGTCCGGGTTGCACGGCGAGCGCGGCGCGCATTTCGGCCATGGCCTCTTCAATTCGCTCCAGGCGGAGATAGACCAACGCAAGATCGACGTAAGCGTTGGCCTCGTTTGGCCGCAGGGTTTTTGCCGTCTGGAATTCAGTGATCGCTTCCCCGTTCCTGCCCTGAGCGCTTAGCTTCTGGCCGGAGAGGTGGTGGAGCGCCGGTGACTGCGGACATGCCGCCAATCCGGCGGCCAGAGCCCGTTGCGCGGCCGGGACGTCTTTGCCCGCAGTCAAGATCTCGACGAGAAGGATCCAGGCATCCGAGTCCGCGGGGGCGAGCGCGACGGCCTTTTCCAGCTGCTGGCGGGCGGGCAGGAGCTCGCGGGATTGAAACAAAAGTTTCCCCAACTGCCGGCGGTACGCGCCCGCCGTCGGGGCCAGTTCAACCGCTCGCTCCAGCCAGCGTCGGGCGGCGACGTTGTCACCGGCAAATTTCGCGAGCGCTGCCGCCACGCTCAAACGATACGGATCAAAACAATCGTCCGCGAGGCTCTCGACCCACGGGTCGTTCAGATCGTTGAATTCCCGACGGCCGATGGCCGCACGCAGCGAAGCGGCCTCGCGCTCGTCTTGAAAATGCTCACTGACCGTCACGAGCAAGGACAACGCGCCCACGAAATCCGGATGAAGCTTCACATTTTCCCGGAGATGCTCGCGTGCCGCGGCCCAATCGCCCCGGGCGAGAGCGCATTTCGCGAGGCCAAGCAGCGCGTACGGGTTGCCCGGCTCGCGCTGTAACGCCGCGGCGTAGGCTTCGGCAGCCGGCGCGGTTTGATTCGACTTCAAAAGAATATCACCGAGCCGCAGCCGGGCAGGCAGGTACGCCGGGGCAAGTTGCACGGCGCGCCGTTCGGCGGGCAATGCTTCCTCGAGCCGGCCAAACTCCGCGGCGATCGCCGCCTTGAGATGTGCCCAACGCGCCTCGCGCCGCTCGAGTTGCTGCAAGCCCTCGTAGCATTGCCCCGCCTCGGCGTAGAAACCGTTCGCATGATACAGGCGGCTGAGTGCCGCCATACCGGGAACGACGCGAAAATATCCACCCGCGGATTTTTCGGCGGCGGCGATTTTCTCTGTCAACTCCGCCGGCCACGCGCTCAGCTCAGGCCGCGCCGGGATCGCAAGGGCGGCGACCGAGTGTCGGCGCATCATCACTGCGGCCCTCCACGCGATCGCGAGACCGGCCACCGCCAGCACGAGGGCGAGCAGCATCCGATGCTTCGGCCGACGCGGGCGCGACTGCTTCATGGTTTCGGCTTGGGACGCCACAGCGTGATGCGGCCCATCTTGTCGAATGGCGGATAAGCATAGAAGCCGCCGGCGACAATCGATGGCCGCCCTGAACCATCAAGATCACCCACGGCACATGTGGTGAGCTGCGTCGGCTCGTGGGCAATGATGTGCATCGTGAAATTCATCATCCCGTCGTTTTTGAAAACCACGGCTGAGGCGGCCCCCGGTTTCGTCCAATCGTTGAAACCGCTGACGCAGACGATATCGATCACGCCTTTCCCCTCCATGTCGGCACCCACCGGACTGTAGGCGCCCGGCAAATTTCCGATGCGGTGGTAGCGAAAGAAGCCGTCTCCCAAGTTTTCGAGCCACTGGAGACCGTGCCACGGACGCTGCCCCGGATCGGCGTAACCGAAACCGTCGCCGTTGGTGTAGAGCACGTCGGGACGTCCATCGCGGTTCAGGTCGCAAAGGCTGATCCCGCTGCTGCCGAAATCCTGGTTCGTCGAACCGAAGAGCCGCTTGCTGGTAAATTCGCCGCGGCCGTTGTTCTGGAAAAGATAAATTTCCTCCCATTGCTGCGAGACGACCGCGACGATATCCAGCGTCCGGTCGCCGTTCATATCGGCCACACAAACATTAATGGTCCCGGAGAGGCTGAGCAGGATCCGGCTTTCAAACTGCCAGTTGCCGAGATTTCTCATCCAACGGATCTCCCCCTGATCGTAGCCGAATTGAGCGACCGCGAGGTCGAGCTTCCCATCGCCGTCGAAATCCCCCGCGCGGACATCGGTCACGCGCGCCACGCGCTCGGCGACAACATGCTTCTTGAAACCCTGGCGGCCATCGTTCTCCAAGAGAACAACGGATCCGATTTTATCATTGTTCGGAAAAATTTCTCCCATGCAGGCGACGAGCAAATCGAGGTCTCCATCGCCATCGATATCGGCGGCCTCGACATGCACCGGTGCTGCGAGATCGGTGCTCAGGACCGATTCCTGAAATTGCCCGCGAGAGGTTTGGCGCAGCCAGACGACAGCCTGCAGGCGATCGTCGCAGGCGAGGACGTCCGGCAATCCATCGCGATCGAGATCGACAATATTCACATGCGAAATCCACGGCTTGCCTTCGAAGGGAGCACCGAGGGGTTGCGCCGTGAAGCTCGCGATGTCTTCCACCACCATGGGCTTCGCCGCGGAAGGGACGGTAGCGCGGTTCTCCCGGCCACAGCCGCTCAGGCTGAGAGCGAGCGCGAGGAGCGCGCCGCCCGCCAGCCCAAGGTGGCGAGTAAGGATGGGGGTCATAGTCGGAGGCGTTGATCCATCATCGGAGGGGTTGATCGCCAGGTCTGCGATGCGGTGAGGCAAATAATTCAGCCGGTGCGCGGCACGTCGCAACAGCTCCTTCG
The DNA here is from genome assembly GCA_039928635.1 of Opitutaceae bacterium. Taxonomy (GTDB): domain Bacteria; phylum Verrucomicrobiota; class Verrucomicrobiia; order Opitutales; family Opitutaceae; genus DATAKE01. The sequence continues at coordinate 5,773 of JBDSSU010000352.1, forward strand.
CCCGGACACAAAAAAAGTCCGGCGGCTTTCGCCACCGGACTTGAAGGGTTGAGAACAACCGTTGTTAGAACGTGAAGCTGTTCGTGAGGGTGATGGTTCGCGGTTCCGGGATCCGATAGGAACCGGGGGAGCCGTCGGGTTGAACCGTCACGCGGATCAATTTATTCGTGGAGAACAAGTCGCGGACGTTGAGCTGTGCACGCCAACGCACCTTCGCGGTCAGCTTTCGCTCATAGCCGATCCAGGCATCGGTGATCCCTTCGGTGGGACCGTGGTAGGGATTATTGACGTCGAATGCCAACACACCATTGCGGGTCACCACCGGGAAACCGGTGACATTCTTGTCCTGCCAGCGATAGCTCGATCCGATGTTCACCCCGCGGAGAACGCCTTCCGACTGGAACGTGTAATTCGCGACCATATTGAAACGCCACGGGCGGAGCTCGGGCACATCGCTGTTTTGCAGCGCCTGCCAGAGATTGTAGCCGGAGATGGTTTCACGCTGGAACTTGCCGCGAGCGGTTTCGCCACCATGCGCCGAATCGGCCGAGAAATCATCGTCGGCGCCCCAAAGGCGCATGTCGCCAGCGGGACCCGCGAATTCCGCCTGACGCTTCAGGATCCACGTGGTGTAGCTCTTCGCCAGGTTCATCCGCTTCGCCGAGGTCTTCGAGGCGTTGGCGGAGATATCCAGACCCTTGATGGGATTGGCGGTGAGTTCGAATTCGGTCCCCTTCGACACGGTGTCGCCGGTGACGGTCAGGCCGGACGGCGCGAAGTTGATCGAGCCACCTCCGGTGGCGTAGTCCTTCAAGCCCCACATCTGTTGGAGATTGGACGGCACCTGCGTTGCGAACCAAGCGTCGATCGAGGCCTTCTCGCGAGTGTAAGTCGCATCCAATACGGCTTGAGAATAGGTGTAGCCACTGCCCGGGACGGTGGGATCGGGAGAGCTCCCCTGGGTGGGACCAGCGGGTTTCCAAGTCACCTGGTTACCGCTGCTGGAGATCCCGAAACGGGTGTCCGCCGGCCAGCTGAGGGTTCCACCGGCAGCGACTGAGCTGCGGAACTTGACGGCGGCCTGTTGCCCCCAGCCTTCCACCGCGCCGATGAGATACTGGCCGCCAATCTCACCCGCGACGTTGGCGTTGGCGACGGACGTTTCATACCGATTGATGCGGAGCGTGAGTTTGTCGTTCAACGCGGTGATCGTGATGCCGTAGTCCTTCGTTTTGCCGGAAGGAGACGTCACGGTATTGCCGAAGATGTCACGACGACCGGCGTCGGGCTGGAAGTTTTCGGACTGATTGTAGAACGCGCTCAGACCAAGGCCGCCGGGCACCTTCTCCATGATGGAACGGGGCACGTGACCGACCACACTCCAGGTTTTCGAATTCCCCGTGACCTTATTCCATTTCCGCTGATCGAGATTGGTCCCGTTATTGACGTCCGATGCGCTATTCGGGAGGCGCCACGTGGGATCTTGAACCTGCGCGACTCCCCGAATGCTCACGGGGCTGCCCGCACTTTGGAAAATCTCCTCGTCCCGCCGCACCCCAATCATGGGAACCAGGTTTCCGCTGAACAGATAGGCCTGCCACACGACCGCACTGGAATCGACCGTACTCCGGCTCTTCACGCCTTGCGTGTACTGCTTGGCGTCGTCCGATTGAAGATCGTTATTTTTGATGATCAACGGAATCGCCTGCCATTGATTCGCGACGTTGTTCCAGACGTTGATCGAGGAATTTTGCGGGGTGACGACATTCTTGATTCCCGTGAGGCCGATGCCGCTGGCGCTGCTGAAGCCGGCGACGCTTCCGCCGAGGTAGTTGTAGAAGATGTCATCGCGCGACGCTTGTCCGAGTGAGTCCGGGTTGGCGCCATCTCCGCGTTTCACCGCACCATATTCTTCACTGAGGAAGAAGCGTGGGCCGCTGCGTTCATTGGTATCGTTCCGCTGCGTGTTATACAGGCCCGTGACCACGTGCCGGCCCAGAATCTTCCCGAGATTGTTTTCCCGGCCCATGATGTCGTTGAAATTCAATTCGCCAAAGGCCGTCACGCGCTTCGCTTCGCGAACCCGGTCTCTCCAGAACAAGCCCGCGCTGCCGCCGCCTGAGATCGTCATGGGACGGCCAACGTTCGGATTAGCCCGACCGTCCGCCAGGGTGCTCATCATATCGACGGTGATGACTGCGCCATCTCCGGAAAGGAAGTTGGCGTAACCGAACTTCGCCTTCTGACGATCATAGGCTAGCTCGATGCCGACTTTGTCGTTCAAGAACGTCTGCGCCAGACTCAGATTGACCGCGTTGAAATCGTTGTATTCCCGCTTGTTTGGGCCTTCCAACAGATTGTTGTAGAAATCGAAGATCTTGGAATCGGTCACCGACTTTGCCTTGTAAGCGCCGATGGCGCCCGCAGGGAATGCGGCGTTGCCGTATTCGTTATAGGTGCGAATGCCCCGCAGGGTGTTGTTGCCGATTCCGGAACCGTTCGTGCCGCCACCCGGGTTCGGGTAAGCGGTCACTTGGGACGGGTACGAGAGACCCTGCGAACCGCCATCAAAGGCCGTGACGACTCCGTCAAACACGCGGCCACCCGGCGCTCCGAGCCAGTTGGAAAAACCCGGATTTCCCGACACCGAATCGCTCGCCGTCCGGGAATCGAGCGTGGGTTTGCTGAGCGCAAACCACGGCGTGATCGCATCGAGCGGCGGAGTGCCGCGGGGATTGTTGGAACGAATCTTACCCTTCTCGAAATTGGCCCGGAATGACGTGTGCGAGCCCGGAGCGGAAATGAATTTCGGATCCCATTTCAACGCGGCGAAAAAGCGGTGGTCATCTTTGAACGCGGGGTCCTGCCGGTACTTGGTGTCGTTGCGCAACAGCGAGAGCCGCACTGCCAGTTCCTGGGGGATCAAGACCTTGTTGAAGTCTGCCGAAGCGCGCTGCGTACCGAAGGTGCCAAACTGATACTCCACCTTGTTGGAATCCTTAAATGCCGCCGTGTTCAGGCTGCTGTTCACAATGCCAGCCGGGCTGCCGATCCCGAAGAGAATGGAATTTGCACCGCGTTGCAGATCGACGCGACCGACGTTGTAGGAATCCCACGGAATGTCCGAGAGGAAGAAATCCCGGGTGTTATCCGCTTCAGCCAAACCGCGAACGCGCGTGTTCGAAATAGGTGAGGTACGATTGGTCCCGGTCAGAACTGCACCGTCACCCTGGCCAAGAAAATTACCTCCCTGCCCGGCGACTTCCGTACCCGTCGTATAAACCAACAACTCTTCCGCGCTGCGCGAATTGGTGTCCTGCAAAAATTTCGCCGTGATCACGGATATGGCGGAGCCCACATCCTTCAGTTCCGTCCGGATGCGCGTTCCGGCAATCGTGTCCTTCGCGGAATACCCGGTGTCCTCACTGGAATCGACAACGAACGGGGAAAGCACGACGGGCTTTTCTTCCTCTTTCGGGGCGGTCGCGGGGATGACTTGCGCCGCAAGACGCGCCCCCGTGACGAGACAAAGCGCAGAGGTCAAAGCGAAGGCTCTGCCACGCGAGAATGGATGATTCATAGGAGTTAGCTAGCTAGGTGGGTGTAATTGCACAACGGTCCGACAAGAAGGGGTGGACCGCGCCAAACCGGACAGGGGCTCCGGGGTTTGGCGTCGGCACTATAGGGACCGAGGGTTGCAGCGTGAATGAGTTCACTTGCTCATGAATTGAGATTCTTTGCGCTCCAGCCCTCTTTCATTCAGACGCAAATATAATTCGGTTTCGCCGACGGCTCGCTCTCGAAGCGTCACGGGAATTCCGTTCTGGCGGACGTTTAAGATCGTCGAGCATCTCGTCGAAAGCTGCCGGGCAAACCTCACACCCTCGCGCCTCAAATTGAGTTTGGCGCCACTGATCACGCGTCCCGAAAGCTCCATGACGCGGTCGACCTGGCAAAAGGCGCGCCCGTTTGGATTACGCCGCGCGCGCAGAAACTGCGCATCGCCGGGCGTTGGTGCGCAAAGAGTGCGCGAAAATCGCCTGTGAATTCCTCAATAAGAGCGTTTTACGTCGTTGGCACAGACGCTGCAAAGGAACCTTCCCCATCCCAATCATGAACTCCGCATTTCCTTTGTCTCTCCGTTCAGCGCCGCAATCAGGCGTGCGCCGTCTTTACACGCTCACCTTGGTCCTGGCCGTGAGCGCCCTTTCCTCGACGCTGTTTGCTCAAGTTGATCCGAATGCAGACCCGGCGGCGGGTGGCCGCAATCGGCGTGGGCAAAACGGACAAAATGGAGCGGCAAACCCTAACGGTGGCGGTCGCGGAAATTTCAGTCCGGAGGAAATCCAGCAGCGGATAAGCACCGCTTTGCGCGAGCAATTTGAAGTCACCGATGACGCCGAGTGGAAACTGATCTCCGATCGCATCACGGCTGTATCGGACCTGCGCCAGGCGGCCGGTGGCTTCGGCGGACGCGGAGGTGGCGGAAATCCCTTTGGCGGCGGCGGTGGTGGTGGCGCCGGCGGGAACAGAGGCGGACGCGGAGGAAACACCGAGCAACTGGCTTTGCGCCAGGCAATCACCGATAAATTGCCGGAGGCTGAAATTAAATCGCGCCTCGACCGTCTTCGTGAAGTGCGCAAAGCGAACGAAGAAAAATTACTGAAAGCCCAGGAAGACCTCCGCGCGGTCCTGAGCGTCCGCCAGGAAGCTGTCGCCGTGATGTCCGGGCTGCTCCCTTAAAGCTCCATGTTGACCGAAACCCCTCCTTCCTCCGTTCAAGCGGTGAACGGCAATTTGCCGGAATTGCTCAGCCGCATGATCGCGGCCAGGCAATTGACCGAGACGGATGCCCGGCTGTTCCTCGCGCAAAACGCGAGCAGCGACGCCTTGACGGAGGAGCGCGTCCTGCGCTGGGTGGCGCGCGAGTATGGCGTCGGCTTCGCCGCGCTCGATGAACTCGAGCCGGACAAGCAGGTGCTTTCCCTTTTTCCGGCGCGACTGCTCCTGCGTGACGAGCTGCTGCCGCTCCGCCGGGTCGATCAGGAAATCGAAATCGCCACCAGCCGGCTGTTCGCCACCCAGGGTCTCGATGGATTGAAGGCTCTCACCGGCCTGCGCCTCCGCCCCGTCCTCGCGACGGCGGAAGCCATCAGCCGCGAGATGAAGAAGCGGCTGGGCGTCGGTGCCGACACCATCGATACGCTGGACGACGAGGCGGGCTTGCAGGTCGTCGACGAGAACGGCACGGGCGACAACAATCTCGACGAAGCCGCGGAAGACGCGTCGATCATCCGTTTCGTCAACCAAGTGTTGAAGGACGCGATCGAACTGCGCGCCTCCGACGTCCACCTCGAACCCTTCGAGGACGAACTGCGCATTCGCTACCGCATCGACGGCATTCTGCAGGAGGTTCCCGTCCCGGCGCAGATCAAGCGCTTCCAGCCTGCCATCGTCGCCCGCGTCAAGATTCTCAGCCATCTCAACATCGCCGAGAAACGGCTGCCGCAGGACGGCCGCATCAAGGTCCGCATCGAGGATGCCGAGGTCGACATCCGCGTATCGATCATCCCGATGCTCCACGGCGAAGCGGTCGTGATGCGTTTGCTCCGCCAGAATTCGAAGCTTCGCGGTGCGCGCGATCTCGGCATGGGCGAGCGTGAACTCACTTGTCTCGAGCGCGTCCTCGAACTGCCGCACGGCATTGTCCTCGTGACGGGCCCGACCGGCTCCGGTAAAACCTCGACCCTCTACACGGCGCTCAACGAGATCAACGACTCCGAGCGCAAGATCATCACCATCGAGGATCCGGTCGAGTACCAGCTCAAGGGCGTGAACCAAATCCAGGTATCGGAAAAATCCGGGCTGACGTTCGCCAAGGGTCTCCGCTCGATTTTGCGGCATGACCCTGACGTCGTGCTCATCGGTGAAATTCGTGACCAGGAGACGGCGCAGATCGCCGTCCAGGCCTCGCTCACCGGTCACTTGGTCTTCTCCACCCTCCACACCAATGACGCCGCCGGCGCACTCACGCGCTTGGTCGACATGGGCGTTGAGCCCTACCTCGTCGCCTCATCGCTTGAAGCGGTGCTCGCGCAACGTCTCGTGCGTTTGCTTTGCCCGCATTGCAAGCAAGTCGACACGACGACGGAGTCTCGCGTTTACCGGTCGAAGCTCGGCATCAAGCCCGAGGCGACGGTGTACCGGGCCGTCGGCTGCCGCGAATGTCGCAACACCGGCTACCATGGCCGTCGCGCCATCTTCGAGTGGATGGATTCGAGCAGCGAGATCCGCGCGCTCATCCTGAAAAATGGCTCGAGTGACGCCATCCGCGACTCTGCTCGCCGGGCCGGGATGAAAACCCTCGCCGAGGACGGCCGCCGTCTCGTCGAGCAAGGCATTTCGACGATCGAGGAAATCTTGAGCGTTACGACGGTGCACGAAATGGAATCGACCGATGCGAAACCGAATGGTCATGCTCCCGCCACCAACGGGACCGAGACCGCGCTGCCGCGTTCGTTGATCTAAGCCTGCACCCCAATGCCCCAATTTGCCTATAAGGCGATGCAGCACGATGGCGTGCTGACCGAAGGATTTCTGGAAGCGAGCAATCGTCACGAAGCGATGCGTCAGGTGGAAGGCCGCGGCCTCAAACCGATCAGGCTCGCGGAATCCGGCCACGGGGTTGCGCCCAAAAAAGCCGGTGCAAGTGGAAAGATCGGTGCCGAGGTCGCCCCCGCGGGCAACGCGCCGATCCGGGGCAAAATCACGCCGCGGATGCTCGAGAATTTTACCCGTTTGCTCTCGAGCCTCCTGGCCGCGGGCGTGCCTTTCAGCCGCGCCTTGGTGATCCTCCATCGCGAATCGGCCGAACCGGTGGCGAAGGCGAAATGGAAAGAGATTCACGATCTGGTGATCGACGGCATGTCGCTGTCCGACGCGATGGCGCGCTCGCCGGAAACGTTTCCGCGCGTGTATGTCGCCATGGTGGAAGCCGGCGAAACCGGCGGGTTTCTCGACCTCGTGCTCGGGCAGATTGCGGATTTTCAGGCGCGGGAAAAAGAGCTGAAATCCAAGGTGATGACGGCGATGACGTACCCGATCATCCTCCTGGTCCTCGCGATCGGGGTGTTGATCTTCCTGATGGTTTTTTTCATCCCGCGGTTTCAGCTCATCTTCCAGGGATTCAACGCCGAGCTGCCGCTGATCACCCAGGTGATCGTGAAAGTCAGCAATCTCGTGCGGAGCTACGGCCTGTTTCTCGCGGCGATCGCAGTCGTCGGTTTCTTTTCGCTGCGAACCTGGCTCAATTCTCCCACCGGCAGGCGCTCCTGGGAGGGAACCCTTTTAAAATTAACGCTGATCGGACCGCTCGTCGCCCAGTTCGCGATGGCGCGTTTCTGCCGCATGCTCGGCACGCTGCTCCAGGCGGGGGTACCGTTGATCAACGCGCTGAACGTCGCCCGGCGTTCCATCGGCAACCAGGTTTTGATCGACGCCGTGTCGGAATCGATCGATCGGGTGAAGGAGGGCAAGCCCCTCGGCAAGAGTCTCGCGCAAAACCGGGATCTGTTTCCCGGTGCGATCGTCGAGATGATCTCCGTCGCGGAAGAAAGCGGCAAACTCGACGTCGAGTTGATGCGCATCGCGACGGTAACCGAGGGCGACCTGGATCGTCAGCTTAAGTCAGCGGTCGCGCTCGCGGAACCCGTCATGCTCTTCTTCATCGCGGCTTTCATTGGCACCATCTTCATCGGCATGGTCCTCCCGATCTTCTCGATGCAGGACCACATCAAATAATCCCCTTCCCTTCTATTCTTCTATGAATCCGAAACACTCGAATTATCGCTCGCGTCTTTCACTCCGTCGCAGCCCGGCCCGGCGCCGGTCCGGCGCTTTCACCCTCGTCGAGCTGCTGCTCGTGCTGGTGATTCTCGGCATTCTTGCCGCCATCGTCATTCCGAAATTCAGCGGCCGCACCGAGTCGGCGCAGATCACCGCCGCGCACACGCAGATCTCAACCTTCAACACCGCGCTCAACGCCTTCGAGATCGATACCGGCAGCTACCCCCGCGGCACGGACGGATTGCAGCAGCTCGTCGTCGCGCCGGCGGACGTCACCGGCTGGCGCGGGCCGTACCTGGTGAGCGATATCCCGCTCGATCCGTGGCAGAACCCGTACACCTACGAGTATCCCGGCCGCGTCAATACCTCGGGGTATGACATCATTTCCATGGGGCCGGATAAACAACCCGGCACGGCCGACGACATCACGAATGCAGGTATCTCGGCAAAGTAAGTCGCGCGGGCTTCCGGCCCCATTCGCCAACCGCGGGCCGCGGGCCAGCGGTGCTCCCGGCCGTGGACGTGACTGTCTCGCGCCCGGCGATCGCGCGTTTACGTTGATCGAACTGATCCTCGTGTTGGTGCTCCTCGCCATCACGGCGTCGTTCGTCGCCGCGAACATGGGTTCTTTTTTCCGCGGGCGCGCGCTCAACTTCGAAGCGCGACGGATGCTCTCGCTGACTCATTATGCGCAGAGCCGCGCCATCGCGGAAGGCGTGCCGGTGGTGCTCTGGGTGAACCCGACCGACTCAACGTACGGGCTCACGATCCAATCCAGTTTCAATAATCCCGAGGGCGATCCGCACGCCGTCCAGTACACGGCCGATCCGAACCTGCGCTTGGAAACGCCGCAGAGCGAAACGGTGCTGTTGTCGGAGGAAGAGGACGAAAGACTCGGGCTGACCGACGGACTCGCCGCGATCCGTTTCACCCCGGATGGATTCTTCGACGATTCGAGCATCAGCAGGATAACCATCCGGCAGGGAGTCGCCGGGGCACTCGAGTTAGTCCCCACCGCCAACCGGCTCGGCTATGAAATCCGACCCGCGACCAATGGTTGAAACGTTCCCACGTTTTCCCGCGCGGGTCATCCTTCGGCGCGCGCTCCGGGGCGGAGCCAGCCGCGGATTCACCCTGGCCGAGGTGCTCGCGGCGCTGTTGCTCATGGCGATTTTAGTTCCGGTCACCATGCAAGGGGTGACCGTCGCCAGCCGCGCCGGGATCCTCGGTCAACGCAAGACCACCGCGATCCGCATCGCCGAGCGGATTCTCGATGAACAGATCGTTTCCGGCCAGCTGGCCACCGCCACGCCGTACGGCAACGTGGTCGAGGGGAATGTCACTTATCCGTGGACGTTGAAGTCCGACGCCTGGCCGGAAGATCAGAACATCGCGCTCACCGTCGTCACGGTGCGCGTGGAGTTCAACGTGCAGGGCAGCACCTTCGAGGTCGCCGCCAGCACGCTCTACGACCCGGCGATCGTCACCACCACGCTGACGAGCACACCGGTGACCACCACCACGCCGTGATGCAAACCCAGCTTCATTTTGGCTCGCTCTTGCAAACGCACGCCCCCGGTCGTCGCCGTCGCGGCGAGAGCGCGTTCACCCTGCTGGAACTCATCCTCGCAGTGGCCATCGGCGCGATCGTGCTGCTCGTGATCAACGGGACGTTCATCGGTGCTCTCCGCCTGCACAATACGACCCACGCCAAGATCGACGAAGATCTCATGCTCCAACGCACGCTCACCATCGTGCGCAAGGATCTCGCGGGGGTGATGATCCCGGCCAATCCACAGGCGACGACTTACACGCTCTCCGGCC
>JBDSSU010000353.1:0-3314 GCA_039928635.1 Opitutaceae bacterium
CGTCTGCCAATTCCGCCACCCGGGCATGGGCGACAAGTTCGGGAAATTAAAACGACTCGCCGAGGTGTCCAACGTAAATTTGCCCTTCCTCTTTGAACGTCCGCATCACCCGCCGCGTCTTTCCGCGGTTCCTTCATGTTCTTTGGTTGGTAAAGTCATTCTGTAGTTAAGTCGGCAAGGGCGTCGGGGAAACCTGACGCCCTTTCTGTTTTTTGCTCTCATCGGCCGTCCGTCCGCCCCCACGCCTCCGCCGGTGGGAGGGGCTCCATCCGCAATCGCCGGAATCGGCTTTCAACTTCTGTCGTTCGAATTTCATCTCTTCGGAATGTCTGACTTTCGCGCCTATTGCCGGCCCGCCACCGCCGAGCCTCTCGAAATAGTGCTCACGGCGGAGGAATCGCACCACCTCGTGGTGGTAAACCGCGCTCGCGCGGGGAATACCGTGGTCGCCTTCGACGGACGGGGCACCGAGTGGATTTGTGAACTCGTGGGTGAAAAAAAGCACGCAGCCGTGCTCAAAGTGCGTTTCAAGCAGCGCATCCCGGCGCTCGATTACGAGATCACCCTGGGGCAGGCCCTGCCGAAGGGCGCGTCCATGGACGCCATTGTGCGCAAGGCCACCGAGATCGGAGTCGCGCGTATCGTTCCCCTCGAAAGTGAACGCACCCAGGTCCACCTCGACGGCGATCGCTCCGACAGGAAAATCGAGAAGTGGCAAAACGCCGCCCTCGAGGCCGCGAAGCAATGCGGCAACGCCTTCGTTCCCGAAATTCAACCGGTGGAAAAAGCCGCCGCCTTCATGGAAGCCGCACGCGGCTACGATCTGAAGTTGATCGCCAGTCTGCAGCCGGGGGCGAAATCGCTCAAGACCGTGCTCGCCGCGTTTCGGAGCAGCCAAGACCGCCAGCCCAAAAAAGTGTTGTGGCTCATCGGACCCGAGGGGGACTTCACGCCGGCGGAAATGAGCTTGTCGAAAAATTCTGGATTTGAGCCGATCACGCTCGGACCGCTCGTGCTTCGCTGTGAGACCGCGGCCGTCTATGCGCTGAGCGTGCTGAGTTACGAACTGCAACCGGGCGGATAGCTCGTCGCTCCGTCAACGACTCCGCGCCCACGCTGCTCCACCGCTACGGCAGCTTCGAGATTCCGATGAAACCCGGCGACAGCGCCTACCACTCGAGCAATCCGCCCGCGAAGGTCAGTCCTGCTCCCACGCTGCAAAAAATGATCTTATCCCCCGGCGCGAAGATGCCTTCTTCCGCCGCCCAACCCAGCGCCATCGAAACGCTCGCGGCACTGGTGTTTCCGTACTTGGCGATCGTCACCACAAATTTCTCGTAAGGAATTCCCACGCGGCGGCTCACCGCTTTCAGGATGCGCTCGTTCGCCTGATGCGGGACGATCCAGGCGATGTCTTCCGGCTTCAGGTTTTCGCGGGCGAGCGTTTGGTCGATCTGCTCGTGGAAGCCAACCACCGCGCTCTTGAACACGGCCGCCCCATCCATCTGCAAAAAGAAATGTTCCAGATCGTGACCGGCGGGATGAGGCACCGGCATCTTCGCGCCGCCACCCGGACGTTGAATCGCTTCAAACTGGTCTGCGTCACCCGAAAGACTCATCCGGTGCAGGCGATGACCCCCAGGCGCATCCGTCAAAATTGCCGCGCCAGCGCCGTCGCCAAAAAGAAACGCCGTCCGGTGGTCCTCCGGGTTGGTGATGCGCGACAACAACTCTGCGGTGACCACCACCAGGTTTTTCGCCGTGCCTCCGCGGATGAAACAGCGGCCGACCTCAAGCGCATAAAGCCATCCCGAGCAGGCGGCATTCAGGTCAAAAGCCAGCGCCCGCGGAATCCCCAGCTGCCGCGCGAGCGCGCTCGCCATGGCCGGCACCGGTTGGTCGGGCAGAAGCGTGGCCATGATGATTCCGTCGATTTGCGAGGCAGTCATTCCCGCCTGCGCCAGCGCGTGCTGCACCGCGATGGCGGCGAGATCGGTCGCGCTCTCGTCCACGGTGGCGTAGCGGCGTTCCTTGATGCCGGTGAGGTGAACCATCTCCTCCTCCGTGCGCAGGGGAAAGGCCTTCAGAATTTCACTATTCGCGCGGATGTTTTTTGGCACCGCGTGTCCGACGCCGGCGATGCAGACGGTCTCAGCTGAGGTGTTCACCAGTCGCAAAGAGACACTCGCGAACGCTCCGCGATCAAGCTTTGTGTTTGGTGAGGTAGATCGAAACGTCGTCGCCCGACACCCGCCCACCCGGACCCGTCGCTTCGATATCCACGATTTTCGCCGGATCCAAGCCGGCCTCCTGAGCTAACTTCGTGGCACGCGGGGTCCAGACCAGGTTGGCCGCGGCTTTCGGTGTCGCGATCGGAGCCGTCGGAAGGCCCGCGCCGGCCGCTTTCGATTCCAAGTGTCGCAGGGTCGCGTCCGAGGTTTCGAGTCGGAGGAAAAGCGATCCCGGTTGCAGCACCTCCCCTGCCTTGACCGGGAGCGCCCGCACCGTCCCATCGGCCGGAGCCTCGTAGTCGAAAACCGATTTGTCACTTTCGAGTTCCGCGATCCTCTGGCCTTTTTTCACCTGGTCGCCCGGCTGCGTTTTCAGTGAAACCACCGTGAGTTCGCTCACGGTCGCGCCCATGGAAGGCACAGGCACATCAATGAGGAATGTTTCCATTGGCCGGCAGTGTGCGACCGTGTCGGAGCCGGTCAAGGGGCGGATGCGTTCGCGTTACTTCACCCAGCGGGTGAAGCCGCGGCGATCAAGCGGAACGCAAACTCGCAAGGCGGCGCAGCGCCGGTCGAACCGTGAAATAGAGCGCCCCGACGATCAGCGGCACCGTCAAAACCCACGCCGTGGCCGCGTGCACTCCGGTCCAGCCGAAGCGTTGCAGAAACGCCCACGCATCTTCGCGAAACGCTTTTACCAAAACCGAAACGGAAACGGGCATGGGATCAGCCGCCCAGATTTTCTCACCGAGCCGAACGTAGGCGACAATCAGCACGAGCTGCACCGGCCCGAGCAGCTGATTCAAAATCTGCATGACCGGGTGGTTGAGCCGAAACCAAGCCCCGACACCGGCATTGAGCAGCGAAGTGAACCCGAGAAATGGCACGAGGGAGCAAGCGGCTCCCACCGCGATCGACAGCGCCAGGCGGTCGGGTGTGACTCCCTGCGTGAGTTGCGCGCGCAAGAGGGCGAGCCCGCGCTGCCGCCAGGAGCGGGACGGCGCAGGCGGTAAGGCAGCCGCAGAGGGAGACGTCACGTGTTGTACTACGCGCAGCCTCCCACCTTGGATGACACCGCAAAAG
>JBDSSU010000354.1:0-4709 GCA_039928635.1 Opitutaceae bacterium
CTCTCACGCCGACGAAAAGCCCCGGCGGCAAATCGCTCGGTTTCTCGCCGCGCACGCCCACGGTGACCTTGAAGGTGCCGCTCTTCGGATCGATCACCGGGCTGATGCGTTTCACCCAGCCCTTGAAAACGCGATCGGGCAAAAATTCCGAGGTCACGATCGCTGGCTGGTCCAGGGCGACCACGGGGAGGTAGCGCCCGGGGACGAAGACGCGCGCCACAATCTCGTCGAGCTTCACCAACGAAAACAGCTTCGTGCCCGTGCCCACGCGCGCGCCCACCTGGGTGTCGCGCGTCGCGACGACCCCGTCGAACGGCGCGCGAACCGTGGCATAGGAGAGACGGAGTTTCGCACGTTCATCTTTCAATCGCGCCTGTTCGAGCTGGTAGCGGTTGTCGTCGTAATCCTGCTTGTTGATCATCGTCCGCTTGAAAAGATCCTCGATGCGAGCGGCCCCCTGTTGCTGGTGCAGGTAGTTGATCGAGGTTTCCTCGGAATCCACGCGCAGCTCGCGGTCTTCGATCTTCAGCAAGGGATCGCCGGCGTGCACGACATGGCCTTCCTCGACCAGGAGAGCCTCCACCTGTCCTCCGGTTTGGGGATAGATGTCGACGATGGCTTCCGTCTCGAGGGTGGAGTTGTAAGTCAGAAACGCGGAGATCGGCCCGCGGATCACCGGTGCGGTTTCCACGGGGACGGCTTCCGCCGCTGCCAGCCGCGCCTGATCTTTCGCGACCGCCGCCTTTTGCGCCGCTGCTTTTTCTTCGGCCGCCTTGGTTTTTGCCGCGTCGGGGACAGCAGCGGCAGCGGAGGCAGCCGTGGGCGGAGTCGGTTTCGGTTTGCAGCCTGCGGCGACGACGAAGATCGCCAGCAACGCGAGGAAGGGTGCGCCGGCGCGCGGCGAAACGAAGGCGTGAGCAGTCACGTGTAAGGCGGTAAGGATAAAAAGAGGACGGGGCGGGAGATTTCTCTTTTAACCTCCATCGGAGGTCAAAGGTTTCGGAGATCTTCCAAGAAAATGGTTTGGTGCGCGTTTTGGCGGGGCCGTGCGACAGAATCGAAGACGAACGGGCGGCGCTTTGGTCTCTCGCAGGCTGAAATTACCCGTGCCTTTTTCGTGGACTGCGCGCGTTCTGCCAGCTGCATTTGCCGGCTACCCTTTTTCGCTGACCCCATGATCAAACCCCTGAGCTTTTCCACCGCGCTGTTTGCCTTAATCACGTTCGCCCCGGCCGTCGCCGCCGCCGAGTTACCGACCTGGGCTTTCCCCCAGGCGCCTGCCCCCGCCCCGCGGCCTCCGGCGGCACCGGGAACGCCGCCCGTCGTGCGCGCACCACGGCCACCCGACACCACGCCGATTAAAATGCCGGGCACCGCCATCACGCTGACGCGGGAACAGCTGCGCGCGCACGGCCCGGTGGTTCCCGACTGGCATCCCGATGAACATCCCGCGATGCCCGACATCGTGAGCAAAGGGCGCGAGCCCCAAGTGTGGGCATGCGCCTATTGCCACCTGCCCAACGGCGCCGGTCGCCCGGAAAACGCCAGCATCGCCGGGCTTTCGGCCAACTACATCAAGCAGCAGGTGCTCGCGTTCAAGAACGACGAACGCCCGGGCGCCCATTCGAACCGCGGCCCGCAGAACAACATGATTCTCATCGGCAAAGCGGCGACCGACGAAGACGTCGGGCCGGCGGCCGAGTATTTCGCCAAGCTGAAGCCGCAAACTTTCATGAAGGTCGTCGAGGCGGAAACCGTGCCGAAGACCATCGTGGTCGGCGCCATTCTCGCCAAAGCGCCGGGAGGCGGAACGGAGCCGATCGGTAATCGCATCATCGAAGTCCCGGAAGAATTGGAGCGCTTCGAAAATCGCGATTCACGCACGCCCTATGAAGTGTATGTGCCGGTCGGAAGCCTGAAGCGTGGCGCCGAACTGGTCCTGACCGGCGCCGGGAAAACGCAGGCATGCATCCTCTGCCACGGCCCGGAGCTCAAAGGGCTGGTCGATGTTCCGCGTCTGGCGGGTCGTTCCCCCAGCTACCTGATGCGCCAGCTCTACGACGTTAAAAACGGCACGAGGACGGGTCTGGCGACAGCGTTGATGAAAGTGGTCGTCGCCAATCTGACCGACGACGACATGCTCGCGATTTCCGGCTATCTCGCGAGCCGCGAGCCGTAGAGTTTGTCTTCTGGGCCAACTAGCGTCGCGCGCCGCAGTGGAGGCGGGCGGGTGGTCATTCCGTGCAGTCATGACTCCGGCTTTTCGGGTTTCGCTCTTGAGCCCGAGAGAACAACCGTCGAACAGGCCAAGAGCGCGAGGGCACCCAGCGAGCTAAACCAAAACACGGGGGTAAATTCTCCATCGTGGAATCCACGGACGAAAAGCATGTAGCCGACGAATCCGAACCAAGCTACGGAGGCAGTCAGGCAGAGGTACGCTAGAGACCGGAGAAGGAAGTTCATTCGACTTTCTCTTTCGGGTTCAGTCGGTCGCCTTCATTTTTCGTCACCGCCGGGTGGCAATGCCTGCTCGATGCGCTGGTCGATGACCGCCACTTGGGCCTTTAACACCTCTCCAAGCGCTTCCAGCTGCATCGGGGAAAGAAAATCCGCAGCTTCAGAAATCACTTTCTGCGTTATGCCGCCGTTGGAGCGTTTGCGGAGGAGTTGCTGCAGTTTCGTTGTCTGGTCCGCCGTCAACGTGTGGGCAGAGCCACCGACCACCCGTTCGATTCGGATGAACGCGTTCTCCTGGTTCTTCTCTTGATTGTAGGCCATGAACTGGGCGTATCCGTCCTCTCCCATGAAAGACTTAATCTTCTCCTCGATGTTGGCTTTCGCCGCCAGGACCTGCACCTGAAACAGATCAAGGTCCTCCCGAGGATCCACGCCCCGTTGGAGGCTCACGACCGCGATGTCCATCGCGGCCTGGCGTTTGTCGTCCAGCAGACGCATCAGCGCCTCGGACTTTTCGGGAGGCATGTTCGAGCGGATGAAAAAAGGAGAGTAGCGTTGCAGGGTTAGCGCACGGGCTTCCGCGGCCAGACCGGCCATAACGGCTGGATCGTTCGCGGCAGCGAGCCACCGTTTGATTTGAGCCGCGGTTACGCCCCCTGCCGCCGGTTGGGGCGGTGTCGGTTTCGGGGAAGGCGTCCCGGCGGGTGGCGCGGGCGTTTCTTCCGTGGCTTGGGCAACTCTGCTGGGTTGGGCCCCCATTGCGGTGAGATTGCTTTTCGCTGGGCTGCTCTCAGGGCGAACGAGCGCGCTTTCCTGGCGATCAACTTGCGAGGCGGCCGTTCCTTCGCGGGAATTTTTACCGCTGTACTGTTGAAATCCGATCGTTCCGGCGCCTGCGATAACCAGTGCGCCGACGATGCCGAGTTGGATTTTGGTTAGGCTCATAAATTGAAAAACGGCGGCCGCTCCGGTGGCGGCTGCGCCAATCGCGGCGGTCTGGCTGATCACTCCGAGGAGACCGCCGGGAGCGGCGACGACCGCATGGTGCTGCAGCAAGGCCGCCAGCGCTACGGAGGTGGAGGTGATGCCGCGTTTTGCCAGAGCGGCGCGCATCCTTTGCAGGGCGCGCTCGACTCTTTTCTGTGCCGCATCCTCGGTCAGCCGGAGGGACGCGCCGATTTCACGGAGCGAGAGCTGCTGGTAGAAACGGAGCAACACGGCATCGCGATCAACCTCGCCCAAGTCGTTCACCACTTCGTTGAGCACGGGCTTGACCTGCTCCCAATCTTCCTCGGCGGCGAGGGGGCGGGATTGTTCCAGCATCGCCGCGGCGTGCTGCTCGCGGGTCCGTCGACGTTGTTCGCCGCGCTTCAATTCGGCCGCCGCGTGGCGAACACTGATATGAAGCCACCCTGCCAGGGTGGCTCGGTCATGGAGAAGGGAAGCCTTTCGCGCCAGCGCGATGAAGACCTCTTGAGTGACGTCCTGGGCTCTCGCGAAATCCCCGTGCACCTCTCGCAACGCCACGGAAAACACAAAGTCGAGGTGACGCTTGGCGAGTTCAGTAAATGCCTCGTTCGACCGTTCCTCAGTATAGCGGCGCAACAATGTGGAGTCATCCTGCACGTTTATCTCCTACCTGCCGCCGACCCTAAAAGCCGACAGAAAATATCACGATCCCTCACACTTTCTGCAGCTTCCATTTGCCGCGCTTGAAAGAGCACTGCGCTCCACAGTGCCAGGATCGAGAAGGAGACTGGCACCGCGATGTAGATGCCCGTCGCGCCCAAGTCCGAGCGGTTTCGCGAGCAGCCACGCGAGCGAGACCTGGCACAGCCACAGGCAATAAAAATTCAGACGGGTCGGCGTGCGCGTGTCCCCGGCGCCGTTGAAGGCGCCTTCCAGGCACATGCCGATCGCGAAGAGCGGAAACCCGAGGCTCACCACCCACAAGGCGCGGGACGCGTGATGAAACACCTCGGGGTCGGTCGTGAAAATGCCGGCCAGCGGTCGCGCGAAGATCACGAAGAGCACACCGACCACGCTGAGGAAAATCACATTATACTTGGTCGCGATGCGCACCGAGGCCTCCGCCCGGTCGGGGTGGCCGGCGCCAAGATTTTGCCCCACGAGGGTCGCACCGGCGTTCGCGACGCGACTGGCCACGCAACACGGCTTTTCGGTCGTCGGCTACCAACTCAGCGGTCCGGCGAGCCTCACCTCTCCTCGCGCTCTTTCTGAGTCGAGAAATT
>JBDSSU010000355.1:0-5202 GCA_039928635.1 Opitutaceae bacterium
CGCCTCAAGGTATTGCTCGCTGCGCTGCGCTCCACCTTGCGTGACGGTGCTGATCGCCGGCATCCCTCCGGGGCGGCCGAATTAACGGTTCGGCTCGGGTTGGGGTCCGCGTGGCGCGGCCCGCCACAATGCGCCCTCGTTGGGGCGCTTCAGAACAAGGAAAGTCATGAATACGATTGAAACTGTTCCCGCTACTCCCGCTCGCGTCTTCAAGGCGCTTTCGTCCGACGATCTCCGCCGCTGTGCTCCCTCGGTTTTCGCGGAGCACGCGCGGCCCGGCGTTTCTTCCCGCTATACGTTCGTTTCCACGGAGCAGGTCGTTGCCCTGCTCGGAGCCGAAGGCTGGGAGCCCGTCAAAGCCAGCGAGCAACGCGTGCGCTTGGAGGACCGCATCGGTTTTCAGATGCACGAGATCCGTTTCGCGCGCCGGGTCGATCTTGAGGCCGGCGCGTTTCAGGTCGGGAGCACTCGCGCGGAAATGATTCTGCAGAATGCGCACGACGGCACCCGCGCCTATCGGATTGACGCGGGTCTTTATCGTTTGGTTTGCCGCAACGGCCTGACCGTGGCCGACGCGGATTTCGCCCACGTTTCCATCCGGCATGTGGACGTTTCCGCCGATGCTTTCGCCAAGGCCGCGCAATCGGTCGCCGAAAACACCCCGCGCGTGTTGGAGGCGGTGGCGAAATGGCAGGCAGTGCAACTCGCGCAAGCGACGCGGGTCGAATTCGCGCGTCGAGCGGCGGCTCTGCGTTGGGACGCCGACCAGCCGGTGATGAAACTGCTCGGTCCGGAAAAATTGCTGACTCCGGTCCGCTATGGCGATGCGGCCACCGATCTCTGGACGACCATGAATGTCGTACAGTTATGGTGAGCTCCACATAAGTGCAGGAGCACTTGGTTCGCGGTGGCGACCGTTACCTGGGCTACACCGAGAGCATGGGAATCCGACGCAACCGGACACGCGCTGTCGCTGGGCTGGGCGAAGGCCAGAAACTAAATAAGTCGCTGTCGGTGCTCGCCAGCGAGTTCGCTCAGAACTGAGCCGCATATCGGGGGGCGGGTGTCGCCGCTCCCTTTTTCTTTTCCGACGCGATACACCTCTACTGTGTTTTCGGTAGACGCCGACCACTGCGTTCCGCCGAACTTTCGGTTGATTCAACACGTTCCGCCACGGGGCCGAACGCTCACCCTGCTCAGAAATCATCCATCGCCGGCCACGCCGGTCCCTAAAATCATGATCAACGGAACTCACGACACTGCCATCGCCGACCTTCCTCCCAACGCAACGCGGTCACCTCGCGGCGTCATCAACGACAGCGAACTCTCTCAACTGAAACGCGAACTCCTGCAGGCTGAAGTGCGGCTGGCGAAAGCTCGCGCCACGATCGCCGGCGCCGAAGTGGACGTTAAAGTCCTAAATTCACGACTCAAGGCACTGACGAGGTAACCTGAATACGGGCAAAATCAGCCGCAGAAATTTTCGGCCCACTCTACCGAGTGGGTTTTTTGCTGCCTGAAGAGCTCCGCCTATTCTTGGGCGCGTGACCTACGAATCACGCAGCCGACCGCGGCCCATGCCTCCGATCTCCGAGTCATTATGCTCGCGTTGCTCGAATTCTTCTAGCTCTGCCCCGTCCGTAGCGCCCCATTTTATGGGCGGTCAAGGTAGTATCGCTGCGCGATCTCCACCACGCGCAAACATTCCACTTCCCCCTCGTTGCGGATAAATCCGCCGCCTCGGCGCTCCATCTAGCGCTTTGACTTTCGCCCATCCCGAGCGGGCGCTCAAACGGGCAGCACCCGCGATCACTCGACACGACGTTGAGTAGGGAAACGCGGCTCGCGCGAGCGCTCACCATGCGCGTTTATGAAGCTAAGCTTGTTTACTCCCTCATCTCTCTTGGCGAAGAGATCAGTTTGGACCGGCCGCAGAAGATCGTCGATTACCTCCGCTCGGCTTTCGAAGAGAATCCTGTCCAGGAAGCGTTTTATTGCGTTTATCTGAACCGCAAAAATCACCCGCTGGCCCGCCACATGATCACGCTAGGCACAGCGACTTCCACACTGGCTGCACCGCGGGAGGTGTTTCGCGGAGCCATCCTTGCCGGCGCCACAGCACTTGTAGTAGCCCACAATCATCCCTCCGGCGATCCTGCACCCAGTGCTGCCGATCTTCAAATCACCCGCGTGCTGCGGGAGGCCGCCAAGATCATCGACATTCAACTTCTCGAACACGTCATCGTAGGAGATGCCAAATCCGACCCTCTCCACGTTGGTCACTATTCCTTCAGGGAGGCGGGCCTCTTGTGAGGCCCGTTTTTAACGAAGCGCGTCGCCGCGTGTTCACGATTCGGGCCATACTCACGTCTACGTGAACGCGCATAGAATCGCTTTTGCAGCTCGTCGACCTGCGCGGCGAATTTCGCCGGGTTCGATTTCTGAAGCCGCGCCAGATTCTGCAATTTCCACTGGATTGCCGGCAATTGGGAGAGATGAGGGAACGGCAAGAGACTCCATTCGGGCGCGGCGGCGACAAGACCGACGAGGAATGCCTTTTGCGCCGGGGTGATTGCAGCGGCTATTTCCCGACGCAGCCGCGTCCTCGTTTGGAGCAGTTGCGCGAGGCTTACCGGTCGCCGTTCCATGCCAGCAAATTCGTTTTCAAAGATAGCCGTGAGGTCCAGATCACGGGAGAAGAGCACTTCGTGCACTGGCCGGTTGTGCCCAGCGAGGTAGGCGATGAAACACTCGACCGTATCCTCGCGGAGTCCGTGCGTCTGAAACATCCCATGCACATCGAAGAAGTCGCGGGGGTGCTGGCGGTCCAAGGCCGCGACGAGTTTGCTGCCGTAGAGTTCGGGCAGGGCCAAGGTCGGAACGCTGAAGCCGACGGTGAAAAGATCGCTCGCGGCTTTGACCAGCGGTCGCGTTTCCGGCGGCAACACTGTGCCGCGGAAAACGTGATTGATTTCAATCTTCACCTGATCGCGCCCCCGACGAACGAAAAGCTTCGTCTCATCGCCGACCGCCGTGGCCGTGGCATCCGCCGCGATGCCGCGTTGCTTGAGCCGTTCGCGGATCGCGGTCAGCTCGGCTCCAATTTCCGCGAGGGCAGCAGCGCGCGGTTTCTCGTGCGGTAGATAAACGACGTCGATGTCTACCGACAAACGAGGCATGTCTTGGACGAAAAGATTGATCGCCGTGCCACCCTTCATGGCGAACACGCCCGAGCGAAACACCTCGGGCGCTGCGTCGAGCAGCAGGCGAACGGTATCGAGGTACGCTCTGTCCATCACGGTTTGAGCACGAGGGTTTTGCCGTCGGGTAGTCGGGTGAGCCAACGCCCTCGCCCACGCGGACCGGCGAGTCGGCGGGCTTCGGCGGCCCATTCGAGACTCAATTCCTCCGCCCACTGCACGCACAAGCGAACGACCTTCACACTGGGGCAATGCTGGAGCAGTTCGCCGAGCACATCCAGACGTGGCGACCGGACGCCCTCCATGATATTGCGGGCTTCCTCGAGCCCCTGTTGCGAAGTGCCAACGTCGCTCAGTAATTCAAGGAGCGCGCGCTCGGGCACCGAGACCAGCGGCCCATGCGGCGTTTCCGGCAAGGGCTTGAGGCCGAATTCGGCGGCGAGTTTGGCGTCAAAGAGCTTCCGGGCGACGTAACGCGACGGGAAGCGGTCAGTGAACCAAGTGGGGAGCGGGCGAGGATCACGTCCCCAGAGCGTCATCTTCTCCCGCGGGCCGACGTTGTGGCGTATGCCTCGCCAAGCCAGGGCGGTCTTGCCGCCGACGTGAAGGCCCGGGACACGACGGGACAAGGCAGCCAACGTTGGGACGACCGCCAACTCGTCTTTGGGAAACATGAACGCACCTCGGCCTAGCCGTGTCAGCCAGCCCGCGCCCACGTAGTGGGAAGCGAGCGCGGGTGATACACCAACCTCCCGGAGACGGGCCGTGTCCACCGGTCCACCCCGAGGGAGGGCGGCCAGTGCCTTGATTGGGTTACTGGGATTAGTTAAAGCCATGTTTGATTTATTCATTTAAAATCAATCACAATGCCTGATTGAGCATTATTCAATAGTTAAAGCCTGATTTGATCTAAGTGCTTCATTTCAATCAGGCCGCGAAGGCGGATTTCGGTAACGCGGGCTGAGTGACGTTCTTTTCGGACGGCATGCGGCTGAGGAGTTCGTCCCGAATGTGTCGCCAAGTGGATGCCTCCATGGCGACGAGTTTTGCCCGAAGGTCGGCGATATTGAAGGCTTCCGCCGGCTGGGACGTGCGGTCGCCCAACAGCGCCGGCAGCCGGCCAGCGAGCGTGCGCCGAAACTCTTCCCGTCCGGGTTGAAAGTAGTGTTTAAGCACAATCGCCGTGGTGCGATGTCCGGTGACCTTCTGCACGATTTCCAACGGTACGCCGGCTGTCAGGGCCACGGTCACCCACGTGACGCGAAGCGAATGGAAATCGCGGAGCGAAGCCTTGCGCAGCCCGTGCTCCCGCTCCTGCTGCACGGCCCCACGCGAAGGCGACTGGGCTTCGTCATTCTTCGGATTGAAGAAGCCCGCCGCTTTCATCACCCGACGCACACGATCGGTGAGGTGATCCGGATTGATCCGGTAATGCGCCTCCAACTCCGGGAAGACATAGAATGGCGGACGGGGCGCGGGCTTCGCCACAGCCGTTTCCAGCACGCTGCGCAGGAGCGGGAAGATCGGGATTTGCACCGTCTCGCCCGTCTTTGCGGTTTTCACCGTCACAAACCCGCCTTCGAGATCGACCGAGCTGCGCAGCAGCGTGCAGCAGTCGCCCCGGCGCATGGCGGTGCACATGCCGGTTACGATGAGCGGATAGATATAAGGATCGGCCTTGGCTTTCTCTTCGAGCAACGAGAGTTCCTCGACCGAGAAAGGCTTTCGAAACACCGTCTCGCCATCTTGGAGTGGTATGGCGGCAAAAGGATTTTCGGCGATACCCGCTTCTTTGCGCAGCACGTGAAAAACCGAACGCAGATGAATCAGCGTGTGATTATAGGTCTTGGCGGCGACGCCCCGCTCAAGCTCGGCGTGGCAAAACGCGCCCGCGAGCGGAGCGTGAATTTGCGCCATCTTGAAAATTGAAGGAGCGGATTTTTTCACGAACCGGACGAAACGATCGATGCAGGCCACTTTTTGTTTCTGGTAGCTCGCGCTG
>JBDSSU010000356.1:0-2810 GCA_039928635.1 Opitutaceae bacterium
CCGTCGCGCGTCTCGGTGCTGGAGGTGAAGAGCCCGCTCTTCGCGTGCGAGGTCGCGCTCGAGGATCACGGCGCCGCTGCCCTCGTTTCCGAGGAGTTCGGTGGCGCTCTAGGTCTCCAGGCCGCCCGCAAGAACGTGCTCGATGCGCACGCCGACCGCGTTCGCTACGCGGTCGTCGGCCCACGTCCGTCGAGCCGAACGGGCGAGGACGTCACGGCCTTCGTCTTCAGCGTGCAAGACACGCCTTGTCCTGCTGCCTGAGTGGCACGGGCGTGCCTCCCGCGCGTGTTCCGAACTCACGGGCAAGATGCCCGTGCTACACAATCCCGTTCAGAAACCTAGTTTCCCCGACGGGCCACCCAGAAGCGGCATTCGTCGGAAAAGTTGAGGACGGCGCGGGACTCCGCCGCGATCTCCCGGCGCAGCGCGTCGAAGGCGTGTTCCCAGCCGGTGGCGCGGAGGTCGGCCAGAATCTCCGCACGCTTTGGCAGATGCATGAAGGTCCGGCCATGTTCGTCTTGGAAATAGCGGTCCCCAAACTCAACGAGCCGTGGATCCTGTTCGCCTCGCTTCCAGCGCAGCGCTTCGAGGCGCCAAAGCGCCTGCTCCATCGGCGACCAGTCACGATCGTGCGTCGTGAAGAGTAACGGCGCTCCGGGGAGGCACACGCGATGCAGCTGCCGCAGAGCGGCGCGCCGGTTCCTCCGACCCGGAATCTGCATGAGGCCGTTGAACGTGAATAAAGCACCGCCGAAGCGGTGGTCCGCAATGAGAGGATATTTCTGAAGCCGCGTGGCGTCCGCGTGAATAAAACGAATCGCCTCCGCGTCTCGTTCCGCCGCCAGGCTGCGAGCCTGATCGACCAACTCTTCGGCGAAGTCGAAGGCGGTCAGCTCTCGATACCCAAGCTGCCAGAGCGCGATCGCCACCCGGCCGGCTCCGCAGCCTGCCTCAAGGAGCGGGGCCGATTTATCCGGGAAATATTTCGCGATCAACGTTTCCTCCGAGCTCCAAAGTCCCAGTTCGTGGGCAGCCCGCGTGTAGTGGACCACGGCAAGGAGGTCGTTGAAGTCCGCCCGGACGGTGGCGTCGGTGATTTTCGGAACGGGGTCCAAGTGTGAAGAGAGAAACAGGGGCTCGCGGAAAACGCTAACGCAGAGCCGCAGCGGTTGCCAACGACGGTGGCGAATCGGGAAAGGGTTTTCGTCCGCGCAGCACCTCGACCCCGTGACGCTCCATAGGCTCACCGGAGCGGAAGTTCGCCTGACGTCCTTTCGGCGACACCAGGAGGGTGGCGAGCGGATCCCGGTAAACTGCCCGCCAGCCGGCTTGCACGAGCAGTCGGACGCCGCCTCCGTCTGACGGCAGGAGCGCGACATCGGCATCGTGCCATTTCACGTCCGGAGACATCGCCGTGCCGTTGTAGAAAGCCCAATGGGCGGCGATCACGTGCGCCGGATAACCGGTGTCGAAACGTCCGTCGAACGAGACCGGGTTATCGGGGAGTTCCCAAAGGTTCTGCTGGCCCCAGTCGAAGAAGGTGATCGTTTTGCCGGCGAGTCGGTGGGTTTGCAGGAACTCCACGGCGGTTACCGGATAGACGTTTCGCTCCACTTCCATCGTGAAAGGATTTTCTTTGGGAGCCGAAAAGCTCGCGACGAGCGACACGCCTGCCGCGCAGAGTAACAGCACTGCAGCCATGATTTGGGTGAGTGGACGGCGAAACGCGGTGACCAAGTCGCGGCAATACGGCCCGAGTCGCCGGGCTGCGTCCGCGAGGTGGATCGGCGAGAACATCACGTTGGCGAGGCCGAACAGCGGCGTGTGGCGTTGGTGAAGCATTCCCATCACGGCGAGCACAACGAGCGTGGCGGCCTCCCAGAGTTTCTTCGGTTGGCGGCTGAAAATCCACGCGAGCACGGAGACCGCAAGGACGAGGAAGAACGGCGCGTTCGCCGGGGAAAAGGCGAGCGGTTGCCATTCGTGAATTTGCGGACGGGCCCGGAACGTCGCGCGAATATTCCATTCCACGAGTCGAACGCCCCACGGGTTCACGGCCATCGCGAGCAGCGCGGTGACGAGCATTCCCCAGTAAATGCCGATATTCCCGCGCGGCGGCCGGGTGGCTTCGATCGCGGACGGCAGAGAACGCGGCCACGCCGCGTGCAGTGTTTCGATCGCCGCCATCACGCCGAAAACGACGAGGCCCGCGAGCACGCCGCCATGAAGATTTCCCCAGAGCGCGATGAGAGGGGGGACCAGGAGGCCCCACGACCACCGGCCTTGCGCGAGATGGCGCAGCAGGAACAATTCAACCACGAGGAACAAGGTCGTGAACAGCTGCGGTCGCACGGCGAAACCGAGCGCGATAAAATTGATCGAGCCGCCAAACAAGAGGAGCGCGGGCCAATGGCGCGAACCGGCTTTCCTGTTTCCGGCCCACAGGGCGACGGCGACGGTCGCTGACGCCATCGCGATCAGATAGAGCCAGATTCCGGTGCCGCCACCGGCTCGGTGAACGAGTCCCATGAAAATCTCGGCGAGATATTCGTGATTCACGATGTCGAAGCTCCCGGCGGTCCACGAAAACAGCTCCGGCCCGCGGACGTAACCTTGGTTCCAATAGCGCTGACCGTAGAGCACGTGGCCCCAGAGATCGTTGTCGACGGTGTTCTCGGCAAAGCGCAGCCACGCAAAACTCGCGACGGCCAGCACCAGGGAAGTTTGGAGAAAGCGCAGCGTCGCCGGCCGGGAGGGACTTCGACGAGCGTCCGGCATCGCTTCCTATTTCTTCCGCCAGGCGGCGATGT
>JBDSSU010000357.1:0-4649 GCA_039928635.1 Opitutaceae bacterium
CGCCATCGTGGCGTGGGCGGTGTCGGAGCTCGTTCCAACCCAAGACATCCCTTTCGTCGTTTACGCCCGCGAACATGCGACGGCGAAGCCGGCGGAGTTCGCCAAACTCCTCGAAGAAGCCAAGGCCAGCGTGAGCGCACGGCAGGCCCCGAGCGATTTCGTCGCCCTCAAAAAGATCGCGAAGGAACGCCAGCTCGACCTGACGCAGTACTTTCCGGGAATCGACCTTTCCGATGTTAAGAACATCGATCGCAAGAACACCCTGTTGATGGACGAACTGCTCAAGCGTTCGAAGAGCAAGCTGCAGGCCGGACTGGATCTGCGCGGCGGCGTCTCGGTCATCCTGGAGGTCGCGGGCAAACCGGCGACCGGGTCGGATGCCAGCGAGAACGACTACGCCCGCAAGCAGGAGCTGAGCAAGGCGGTGGAGGTCATTAGCAATCGCGTGAACCAGTTTGGGGTCTCCGAGCCGATCATCCGGCCCCTGGGCAACAATCGCATCGAGGTTCAGATCGCGATCGATACGAAAACGAATCCCAACGTCGTTCCCGACATCATCAAGCCGGCGAAACTGGAATTTCGTCTGGTGCACCCCCAGTTGCCGCCGTCGCTCCAGACGCTGCCGTTGCAGAGTATCCCTCCGGGTTTCGAGGTGCTGCCCATGGACGAGGAAGACAAGAAAACCGGTGAAGCCTACACGATGTATTACGTCGTGAAGCAGCTTCCGGAGATGTCGGGCGAACACATCGAAAGCGCGCGTGCCATGCAGGACCCGATTGCCGGCATTCAGGTGCACATGAACTTCGACAGCGAAGGCGCGAAGCAATTCGGGGAAGTGACCAGTGCGAATGTGGGCCGCCTGCTCGGCATCGTGCTCGATGGAAAACTTTATAGCGCGCCCCGGATCAATGGCCCGATCACGGGCGGCTCGGCGCAGATCACCGGACGCTTCGATGCGCGTGAAGCCGAGCGACTCTCCGGCGCGTTGAACAATCCGCTGTCCACGCCGCTCGTGGTGAAGGCGCTCAACGAGGTCGGACCTTCGCTCGCGGCAGGCGCGATTGAGAGCGGCAAGCTCGCGACCTACATCGGCGTCGCGCTCGTGGCGGCCTTCATGATTTCCTATTACACGGTCGCGGGCCTCATCGCGGTCATCAGCGTCACGCTGAACATCCTCATCGTGCTGGCGACGCTCGCGAGTTTCGGGGCCACGATCACGATGCCCGGGATCGCCGGCATCGTGCTCACTGTCGGCATGGCGGTTGACGCGCACATCCTGATTTTCGAGCGCATGCGCGAGGAATTGAATCTCGGCAAGTCGCTTCCCGCGGCTTTCCACTCCGGTCACGACAAGGCTTTTAGGACCATCGTCGATGCCAACCTGACGACGTTGATCACTTCGAGCCTGATGATCGCTTTCGGCACGGGGCCGGTGCGCGGCTTCGGCGTCACGATCACGATCGGGATTTTTTCGACGATGTTCACCGCCCTCGTGGTCAGTGAATTCCTCCTTGATCTGGCGATCAGCGGCGGAGTGATGAAGAAGATGATCATGATGAACGTCCGGGCGCCGAAAATCGACTTTCTCAAATATGGGCGGCGGGCATTCATCGCTTCCTGGATCGTC
Organism: Opitutaceae bacterium; assembly: GCA_039928635.1. Lineage (GTDB taxonomy): Bacteria > Verrucomicrobiota > Verrucomicrobiia > Opitutales > Opitutaceae > DATAKE01. The sequence continues at coordinate 1,628 of JBDSSU010000357.1, forward strand.
GTGCTGGTCGGCGTGGTCGGCATGTTCGTCAAGGGGCACAACGTCTATGGCATCGATTTTGCCGGTGGTGATGTGGTCACCCTTTCGTTCAAGCAACGCATCGACAATGCCCAGCTTCAGGCCGCGGCCGACAGCGCAAAGCTCGGTGAAATCACGCCGACTTATCAGAGCGAAATCGCCACCGGCAAGGAGCTGTTGAATCTTCAAACGGAGGCCGACCGGAGCGATGCGGCCGTGGCGGCGATGCAGCAGGCCTTTCCCCAGGCGGGCTTCGAGGTCCTCGGCAAGACCACGATCGGGCCATCGATCGGCAAGGAAATCCAGTGGAACGCCATCCTGTCCATCGGGCTCTCGTTGATCGGTATCATGGTCTACGTCGCCTTCCGTTTCGAGATGGGCTACGGGATCGGAGCAGTGGTCTCCACGATTCACGACGTGCTGATCACGCTCGGAATCTTCGTGCTCGCCGGCCGGCAGTTTACCGCGCCGATGGTCGGCGCGATCCTCCTCATCGTGGGCTATTCGATCAACGATACCATCGTCGTGTTCGATCGCATCCGCGAAGAGTTGAAACTGAATCCCACGATGAACCTGCGCGACGTAATCAACTTCGCGACCAACCGGGTGTTTACGCGCTCCATCCTCACGAGCGCGACGACGTTCCTCGCCGCGCTGGCGCTGTTCATCTTCGGCGGGGGCGTGATCAACGATCTCTCGTTCACCTTCATGGTGGGCATTCTCACGGGCACGTTCTCATCGATCTTTATTGCGACCCCGATCTTCTACTGGTGGCACAAGGGCGACCGGAAGCACGTTGAGGCGCACCACGACATCGCCCCAAAATACGAGTGGCAGGGCTCCAGCAAGGCGTCGGAATAACCGCACTGCCGGTCATTGCGAGGAGCCTGACGACAAAGCAATCCCTCCAGCTGGAGGCTGCGTTCGGTTTCGCCTCCCTCGCAATGACAGGGTGAAGGCCGAACCATCATGCGCTGGACGCACACGCCGCTCCCGGCCGACGAGATCGAGGCGTTGAGCAAAACCGCCGGCGTCAGCCGCGTCCTGGCGGAGCTCTTGCTGCGCGGCGGGCATCGTGAAGCGCAGAGCGCGGCCAGCTTTCTCCAGCCCGTGCTGGCTTCGCTCAACGACCCGTTCCTCCTTCGCAACCTCGATTTGGCCGCGGCGCGTCTGTGCGTGGCGATCGCGAAACGGGAGGACGTCGTCGTGCTGGGCGATTACGATGTCGACGGCGTCAGCAGCACGGCGCTCCTGGTGAGCATTTTGCGGCGCTTCGATTTGCAGCCGCGGTTCATCGTGCCACGTCGCTCGGAGGACGGTTATGGTCTTTCCCGCAGCGCCATCGATCGCGCGTTGGAGAAAGGGAAACCGGCGCTGTTCGTGGCGCTCGATTGCGGGACCAACTCACACACGGAGATTTCCTATCTGCGCGACCAGGGCATCGACGTCATCGTGATTGATCATCATCGCTCAAAGGAAGGCGCGTTGTGCCCCGGGCTGTTGATCAACCCGCATGTGCACGCGGATGAAACCGGCGGCGATGCCCCGTGGCGGAACATGTGTACGGTTGGGTTGGTGTTTAAACTCGCGCATGGATTGCTGAAGCAGCTGCGCACGGAAAATCATCCGGTCGCATTTCGGATCAAGCTGCGGGACTACCTCGATTTCGTGGCGATGGGCACGATCGCGGATCTCGTGCCGCTGCTCGGCGAGAACCGGATTCTGGCGCGCCATGGTTTGCGGATTTTGCAAAACACGCTCCGTCCGGGATTGCGGGCATTGATGGATGTCGCGGGCCTGAAACCCGGACAGGACGTGATGCCGGTGGACATTTCCTTCCGGCTGGGGCCGCGGATCAATGCTTCCGGCCGGCTCGCGGACGCCGCGCTCTCGGTGGAACTCCTGTTGAGTGAGGACGCGCATTTTTGCGGCGAAACCGCCCGGCAGCTGGAAGCGTTCAACCGGGAGAGACAGGAGATCGAACGCGGCATCACCTTCGAAGCAGAGCGAATGATTGAGACGCAGTATTCCACGCTGCCCGGGATCGTGCTCTTCAGTGAGAACTGGCATCCGGGCGTCGTGGGCATCGTGGCGGGGCGGGTCACGCGGAAATACAATCGGCCTTGTGTGGTACTGGGAAACGACGGGGAGATGGCGAAAGGTTCCGGCCGCAGCATCGAGGGCATTAACCTCGTCGAGGTGCTGGGGACCTGCAGCCAACAGCTGACGAGCTGGGGCGGGCATCCGATGGCCGTGGGGGTGTCGCTGCCGAAAGTGCATCTGGAGACATTTCGCGAGGGTTTCGCCGAGGCCGTGCGCAAAAGTGCGGGCAGCGACATCGCCGAGACCCGACTCGACGTCACCGTGTGGGTGACACCGGAGCAGATTCGCGAAACGCTGATGGATGAGCTGGATTCGCTGCATCCCTTTGGGCAGGGAAATCCGGAGCCGGTCTTCGGCGTGCGTGGCGTGGTGTTGCGGACACCGCCGGATGTTTTCAAGGAGGTGCATTTCCGATTCAGCTTCGACGATGCGCGGGGCCGGCGGCTGCATGGCGTCGCGTGGAAGCTGGCGCATCGCCTGCCGCCGCTCGGCGTGCCACTGGATTTTGCGGTGGAGTTGAAATGGAATCATTTCAACGACCGGAAACTGCTGCAGCTCGGTCTGGTTGATTGGCGGCCTTCGGTTTGAGGAGAAAAGCGAGGGGAGGGAGGAGAGGGAAACCGCAGATGGATTTCACCAACCGGTGAAGCTTGGTTGGCGGCTCCGGCTGAACGCCTCCGCTGCAAGAAGTCTTTGCCACAGAGAGCACAGAGCGCGGACACAGAGAGCACAGAGCCAACCGCTCTGTCGTACTCCGTGTCCTCTGTGGCTCGTGCCTTGGTTCGTTGCAGGTATGATTCATTCGCATTGGGAGCCGATACCCCGAAGCTTGCTTCGGCTTGGTTGCAAAAGGGTCCGGGGAGCGCGCGCGTCTCGCGTGCCGGTTCGGGCGTCTCGCCCG
>JBDSSU010000358.1:0-4356 GCA_039928635.1 Opitutaceae bacterium
GCGGTGCTCAACGATCTCTCGTGGTTGATGCAGAACGTCTGAGTGACCGAGGTAGGGCGCGTTATCCCTAACGCGCCGCTCAGGATGTGCGCTTCCTCTCAACCTCGGCGGGTTAAGGATAACCCGCCCTACCTTGAGGCATCTTTTCCTAACGCGCCGCTCCAGCTCCCAATCCGCGAGCGCCTATTCCACACGCCACCGCCGTGGACGAAGACCGGCGAGGTTTTCTTCATCACGATTTGCTGCGCGGAACGAAAAACCAACCAGCTTAATCGAAGCGAAGTCTTTGCAGTCATGGTGGACTCTATCGAGCATTACGCTCGCAACGGCAAATGGTGGCCGCAGCTTTTTCTCGCAATGCCCGATCATCTGCATGCGTTGATTTCATTTCCGCCTGAAACGCGCATGGAGAAAATAGTCCGTGACTGGAAACGCTACATCGCAAAAAACACGCCTGTCCGGTGGCAGGATGGTTTTTTCGACCACCGGATCCGCGACGATAAAAGTCTTCAGGAAAAGGCCGCCTACATCCGCATGAATCCAATTCGCGCCGGCCTTGTCTCTCATCGTAATGAGTGGCGTTACATCTGGCCGGCTGGCGTCGCTTCTGAAACGGCGCGTTAAGGATAACGCGCCCTACCTTCTCCCCCGTGCCCTTTAAACGCCTCGATCAAGCCCGCCCTTTTTTTGTCCTCGGCCTCGTGGTCGCGGCGTGGCTCGTGGTGCCGGTGGCGATCAAGACCTTTACCCGCGCCACCTTTTTCGAACTGCAAGCGCCCGTCACCATCGCCACGTCCTACGCGGGCGATCTCCAAGAATACTGGTCTTTGCGGATGCACTCGAATCACGCGCTCATCGAAGCAGGCCGCGATGCCGCGCACTCCGCCGCTTCCTACGCCTTCGCGATGCAGCAATACACCGAACTGCAATCCCAGGTTACCCGTTTGGAGAATTTGCTGAAGGTGCCCGCGTTTCGGGAATATCGCGCAGAACACGCCCGAGTCGTCCGCCGCGATTTCTCCGCCTTTTGGCAGCAGCTGACCATTCGCAAAGGGAGAAACTTTAAAATCAGCGTCGACTCCCCTGTCATCTTTTCAGGAGGCGTCGTCGGCCGGGTCGTCGAGGTTCGCGCGACCACTTCGGTCGTCGAGGTCATCAGTAGCCCAGGAGTCCGCATCGCGGGGGTCGTTGAGGGCGATACCCGCCCCATCAGTTTTCAAGGCGGCAGTTTTCCCACTTTCGGTGCCCCACTCGGCGTGGTCGAATTCGTCCCGCTGGACATATTCGCCAATAAACCCCTCCGGCTGGTCACTTGGGGCGGCGCAGGCGGCGTTTTCCCTGCCGGACTCACGCTCGGCGAAATCACCCGTTTGGAAATGGGCGCGGACGGTCTGTTCAAGACCGGGCGCGTGAAACTGGAAGAACGCCTCGCCTCGTTGACCGAAGTGACGGTGCTCGTTCCCCTCACGTCGGATTGATCATTCCGCAGCCGAAGCAGGAACCCGCTTGAGCATGTCAGCGCTGACCCACCGCCCTCCGCTGTCTCATGGTTTTCGCCTTGCCCGACGACCCGGCGGGTCACGCGTTCGCGCATTGGCAGAGTTTTGTCCGGCGCAACTCTGCCGTTTCTTCTCGACCTAGTCCGCTGCGTTTCTCCCGTTCCCTGAATGCGCCGCGTCACCGTTATCTTTTGCACGCATCTCCTGCTTTGGTTGCTGGTCGCGCAGGCCAACCATGCACTGAGTCGTGTTCCCGTTTACCTTTTCGTGGGAGGGCTGTTCGTCACTTACCCGGCCCTGACGTTGCGTTTTCGCGACGGGATGATCACCGCGTTTCTCGCCGGACTGCTTTGCGACGCCAACCTGCCGATCTTACCCGGCCTTTCGAAGACAGCATTTGGCCTGGCCCACACGCATACGCTGCTCTTCATCTGCGCCCATACCCTCATTCACCATCTCCGGGATCGGATGTCGCGCAATGAGACCGCGGCGCGGGTGCTCTTTGCTCTGTTTACCAATTTGGGAATTTTCGTCGTGTTCGCTTTCATCCACATCAGCCGTTCCGCCCCCCTCAGCGAGATCTGGCCGCGTATCGTCGTCGATCTCGCGTGCTCGCAAATCTTCCTTGCGCTCATTGCGCGATGGTTCTTTGCGTTGCAGGAGCAGGCGCTCGTTCTGGCCGGTGTTGAACGCGAGAACGTCGCGAAATCCCCATGAACCCCAGCACGAACCTTTCTGATCGCTCGGGTAGCTTGGTGGAATCGTACAAAGGCTACGATCCGCGGGTGATTCTTTTCTATTTCATCATCGCCGCACTCCTGCTCCTGCTCGCGGGCGGGCTTTCCTATCAACAGTTGTTCAAGGCGGAAGCCCACAACAACCGCGAACGCCGCCAGAACCAGCGACGCGTTTTGGTCCCGGGTCCTCGCGGAGAAATTCTTGATCGGGAAGGGCGGGTGTTGGTGGGCAACCGGTCGCGCTTTGCGGTGGTCCTCTATCTCGACGAGCTGCGGAATGAGATTCAGAAGGAATATAAGCTGATCCGCATCGCGTACCGCGCGACCAACGATAAAGGCCTCCCCAACGACACGCAGATGCTGCAGATCGCCCGGGTCACCGTCACCCAGCGCTATCTCGACAGGGTCGCCCGCGTTCTTCAACGCGAGATCAAGGTGGATTCCGAAGCCCTAAAAACTCACTTCAAGGATCAGCTGCTCCTGCCGTACCCACTCCTTGAGGACTTGGAGCCGGAGGAATATGCGCGCCTCATCGAACGTCTCCCGGTGCGCTCGCCTCTGCAGGTCTACACCTCGAGCACGCGCTTCTATCCTTTCGGATCAGCCGCCGCCCACACCCTCGGCTACGTCGGATTGAACGAGGATATTCAGGCGCATGATTTTCCCGGCAAAGACCTCCGAACTTTCAAGATCAAGGGGAGTGTCGGGCGGGATGGCCTCGAGAAAAAATTCGATCCCATTCTCGAGGGTGAAGCTGGCGGGCAAATTTTTCTGGTCGACCCTTCCGGGTACCGCGTCGATTCCGCGGAGCTGCCGCAAAAACCCCCCGTCCAAGGGAAAAGCCTGACCACTTCCCTCGACATCGATCTCCAACTCGTGGCGGAAGAAGCCCTCGGCGACCAGACCGGTGCGGCCGTCGCGATCGACGTTAAAACCGGCGAAGTCCTTACGCTGGCCAGCAAGCCGGATTACAATCTCACGAATTTTGCTCCGCGCCTCAGCTCCGCCACCGTCGCCGATATCGAACAGCGGAAGGCTTGGACAAATCTCGCCATTGGCGGGGCCTTTCCACCCGGGTCGACCTTCAAAATTTTGACGACGATCGCCGCTTTGCGCCGCGGCGTCGCGACCATCGATACTCCGATCACCGAATGCCGCGGCACGGTGCAAATCGCGAACAAGACTTTCTATTGCTCGAACGGCAACGGCCACCACGGCTTCGTCCTGCTCAAGGACGCCATCGCCCACAGTTGCGACATCTACTATTACGCCGCGGGGGAACGGACAACTCCCGACGGCATCGCGGAGGAAGCCCGCCGGTTTCATTTGCATGAGCGCACCGGGATCGAACTCCCCAACGAAACCGGTCGCATGGTGATCCCCGATCCTGCCTACAAACTGAGGACGAAAAATGAGAAATGGTTTCCCGGAGACACGGCAAACATGTCGATCGGTCAGGGCGATGTTCTCGTCACGCCGCTCGAGATGGCCTGCTTCGCGGCCTCCGTGGCCCGCGATGAAGTTTTCACCAAACCCACGCTGCTCCATCGCGCAGATGCCCCGACCCAACGCAGCGAGCCGATCGGCCTGACCGCCGCACAGCGAGCAACCTTGATCGCCGGGATGGAAGGCTGCACCACTTACGGCTCGGCGAGCACGCTCACCACGGTGAAAGCGCTGCGGGTGCCGGGGGTTCGCATCGCGGGCAAAACCGGCACCGCGCAAAAGGATGTTTGGAAGGACGGGAAAACTGGGACGATCAACTACGCGTGGTTCATCTGTTTCGCTCCGGCGGAAAATCCCGAAATCGCGATCGCGGTCACGGTGGAAGGCGACACGATCGGCGAGGCCTACGCCGGCGGCACGTACGCGGCACCGATCGCCAGCGCGATCCTCAAGAAGTATTTCGAGAAGAAGAACCGACCCGCTGCCACCGTCCTCAAGACTGCAGCCCAGTAGGACGACGGCTTCGCGCCGCCCGCACCACTCGTTTCGCACGACGGAAAACCTGCCGCGGTTCCGACCAGCTCGCGCGGGCGCCAAAGCGCAACCGCTGCAAATCCCCCCGGACCCGCTCATCCTCGGGTTCGGCCACTTTGATCCTCGCCAACTTGGCGAGC
>JBDSSU010000359.1:0-7295 GCA_039928635.1 Opitutaceae bacterium
TCCACGTTCACGGTACGGCTTCCGGTGCGCGTCGTTCCCATCACCGGAGTGGCCCCGTCTTTTCTGCAGGAAACGACGAGCAAACCCTTTGTCCTGCCCGCGACGTCGACGACCCGGCCGCCGCTGCCGCTGCCATCCACGCACGCCACGCTCGCGACTCCCAGTCTGCCGCGCGGTCGCCTGCTCATCATCGACGACGACGAGAAAGTTCACGCCATGCTTCAGCAGCTGCTCACGCATGAAAATTACAGTGTGAAATGTGCGCGTTCCGGTGCGGAGGGCCTGGCGCTGGCCGAAGAATTTCATCCCCACGTGGTGATTCTGGATATTCTCCTCCCGCAGGTGGACGGCCGTGATGCGCTTGACCGGTTGAAAGAGATCCCCGTGCTCGCGAACATCCCCATCATCCTGCTCACGATGACCGCGAACGGCGAACTCGGGTTCGCACTCAGCGCCACGGATTATCTCAGCAAACCGGTCGTCGGCTCGAGCCTGCTGCCCATGATTCAAAAGCTCAGTGATCTGCGCACCCAAACGCCGATCCTGGTCGTGGAGGACAACGCGGCGGTCCGCGAAATGATCGTGCGACTCCTCGAACGGGAGGGCTGGCCGTCCCTTGAAGCCGAGAATGGCCGCATCGCCCTCGAGCTCCTGGAGCAACACACGCCTTCGGTGGTATTGCTCGACCTCCTCATGCCGGAACTCGACGGCTTTTCCGTGCTCCGCGAAATGCGCGCAAACCCGGCGTGGCGCGACATCCCGGTGGTGGTGCTTACCTCACTCGATCTCACCGCGGAAGTGCGCCGCTTCCTCGAACAGCAAGCGGAGCGCGTTTTGCAAAAAGGCCGCTACACTCGCGATCAACTCCTCCAGGAGGTGCGGGATTCGGTAAACGAATTCATGCGCCGTCGCAGCAAGAGCAGTGCGCCCTTCAGTTCGTAAGGGAACGCGCCGACCTTGTCTTTCAACGTTCCACCCAATCTCTCATGGCCAAACTTCTCCTCGTCGAAGACAACGAACTGAACCGCGACATGCTCGCGCGCCGCTTGGAAAAGCGGGGGTTCCAGCTCGTGATCGCCGTGGACGGCCTGATCGGAATCGAAATGGCGAAGACCGAAATGCCGGATCTGATTCTGATGGATATGAGCCTGCCGGGCCTCGATGGCTGGCAGGCCAGCCGGCAGTTGAAGTCGGACAACACCACCGCCCGGATTCCGATCATCGCGCTCACTGCCCATGCCATGGCGGAGGACCGCGAGAAGGCGATGGCGGCGGGTTGCGACGAGTATGAAACGAAGCCGGTGGAACTCACGAGCCTGCTGGCAAAAATCAACGCCCTCCTCGCGAAACCCAAGGCATGAGCGGGGATCCCCCAGGCAGCTCGACCTCTGGAATTGGGGCGGGCAGCCGTGCGCCTGGCCCACCCCGTGGCGTCGATGAAGAAGCGTTGAACCGCCTGCGGCACGATCTCAGGACGCCGCTGAACCAGATTATCGGGTACACCGAGATGCTGATTGAAACCGCGGGAGAAAGCGCTCCGGCGATTCTCCTGGAGGATCTGCAACGCCTCGCCGCCGCCGGTGGACAAATTCTCGCAATCCTTAACGAAGGCCTCGCCCCGTGGAAATTCGAAGCCGGTAAAATCGACCTCGCTCCCCTGCGACGCAGCTTGTTGACGATCCTCACGAGCGTGCTCGGGTATCGCGATCTCTGCGAAGAAACCGCCCGCGCCCACCATCTGGACGAGGCCGTATCCGATTTGGAAAAAATCGGCCAGGCCGCGCGTCATCTCCGGATGATGCTGGACCAGGATTCTTTCGCCGAACGCTACGCTCTCGGAACCCCCTTGCAGAGCACCACCGGATCCGGCCCGAGCGGCACCCACTCCGGCTCACGCGCGACAGTGAGCGAATCAACCGTGCCCATGCCGGGCTCGGGGCACCTTCTCGTCGTCGACGATGAGCCGTTGAATCGGGAAATGTTGATGCGACGCCTCAATCGCATGGGCTTCACGGTCTCTGGTGCGGAAAACGGCGTGCTCGCCTTGGAACTCATGGCCAGGGAAGCGTTCGATCTCGTTTTGCTGGATATCATGATGCCGGTGCTGGACGGCTTCAAAACCCTCGAGCGGATGAAGGCGGACGAAACACTCCGCCACGTTCCCGTGATCATGCTCACCGCGCTCGACGAAGTTTCCAGCACCGTGCGCTGCATCGAAGCGGGCGCCGAGGATTACGTGCCGAAGCCTTTCAATCCCGTGATCCTGCGCGCCCGTATCAGCGCTTCGCTCGAAAAGAAACGTCTGCGAGACCAGGAGCGTGCCTATCTCGCCGAAATTCAGGCGGAACGGGCGAAGTCCGAACGCCTTTTGCTCAACGTCCTTCCCAAGGCAATCGGTGACCGGCTCAAAGCGGGCGAAAACACGATCGTCGACGCGGTTCCGGAAGCGACAGTCATGTTTGCTGACATCGTGAATTTCACCGGCATTGCCGCCCTGCTCACCCCCGCGCAGACGGTCGCGTGGCTGAATGAAATTTTTTCGGACTTCGACGTCCTCGTTGAACGCTACGGAGTCGAGAAGATCAAAACGGTCGGGGATTCCTACATGGTCGTTGGCGGCGTCCCGCTCCCGGTGTCGGATCACGCCATGCGTTGCGCTGATATGGCGATCGCGATGGTCGAGAGCATGCGGAAGTTCAATGAGCGCAATCGTCTCACCTGGCAGATCCGCGTCGGCATGCACACCGGCCCGCTCGTCGCAGGAATTATTGGCTCCAAGAAATTCGCATACGACCTGTGGGGAGACACGGTGAACATCGCGAGCCGCCTCGAGTCGCACGGCGAACCTGGGATGATCCAACTTTCGGAGACGACCGCCGCCTTGCTCACGCCGTCGTTTGACCTCGAGGCCCGCGGTCATCTCGCCCTGAAAAACCGCGGCACGATGGCGGCGTTCGTCCTCGTGGCTCGGAAAGCGGTGGACCGCGTTCGCGAACCAGCTTCGTAGCTCGCGGGGTTGGGGAAACCCGGCGCGCCGGTGTCTGCTCCCGCTGCCGGGTCGGCGAGCCCTGGCTATTTTTTACGCGACGGCCCGACGGTGTCCGCAGCTTGGGCACCACGCGATCCGAGGGGTTTTTCGGGACCTTCCGTGGTATCCCTCACGGTTTGACGCTCCATCTCGGAATTTAGCTCCGCTCCAATCAGCACCGTGTACGCGGTGATAAAGAGCCAAAGTAAAAACACCACCACCGCGCCCAACGAACCGTACGTCTTGTCGTACGCTCCCAGTTTCACGACATACAGGGAGAAGAGCGCGGAACCGGCCAGCCACAGCAGGGCGGCAGTCCCGGCTCCCCAACTCACCCATTTCCACTTCGGATTTTCACGGCTCGGGCCACTGCGATAAAACGCGGAGAGTCCCACCATGAAACCGATGAGCAGCACCGGCCATCGCAGCCACGACAACAGCGTCTCGGCCTTCGTCGAAATCTGCAGATGCTCCAGAACCTCCGGCAGAATTGCGACCAGGCCAACTGCAATCACTGCGCCGACGAGGATGAAAAGCGTAAGTCCCAAGGCGACCAGGTTCAGCTTAAAAAACCCCCGTTTCTCGTTTTCATCATACGCAATGTTGATGCCCTTGATGAGTGCTTTGGTGGCCGCGGAACTGCTGTAGATCGCGAGAAAAAGTCCCAACGCGGCGCTCCACCCGGCCGCCTTCTCGTCTGAAGTGATTCGTTTGAGCTGATCCTCGAGCAACGGCATCACTTCCCCCGGCACCACCCGCGCGAGCGCGGAAATATGATCACTTATTTGCCCGGCATCAGCGACCAGCGCATAGATTCCGATCAACGCGCCCAACGCCGGGACCACCGCGAGGAAGGCATAAAACGCGACGCCCGCCGCCACGATCGAGAGATTGTCCTCGGCCAGCTGATCCTTGGTGCGCGACAGGATATCGAGCCAGCCTTTCGGAGGTACGTCGCTCGGCTTTTCCGCATGGCGACCGCGACCGTGCTCGTGCGCGTCATCGTCAGGAGCCAAGTCTTTCGCCGCGGGGGTGTGGTCCATCGATTACCTCTTTTCAAATAAAAGAGGCCGGGGTGCTTTGATCACCCCGGGCCTCCATCAACGCTTAGGGTCAAATCTCGCGGCCTGCGATGGTCGAGGAACCAGAGGGTTGGCCGGAACCAGTTGGTTCGCTTTGTCCACCGGACGGGCGCTCACCCATTGAGCCGGGCATCATGCCCTCCTGGTGGGCAACATCCGTCGCCGCACTCTTGGCCCGATCTGCAACCACTCCCGCTTTTTGGCGGAGGTTCTCGAAGGTCAACCCCTGCTGTTCCGCCTCGGTTTTGAGGGCGCTGCCGGCAGCGTTTACGACGCGTTTCCCTTTTTCGAGCAGCTCACCGCTCGCATCCCGCGTGCGTTGGCGCAGACGATCCATCGTCGGTCCCGCCACCCGGTTGAGCGGTGGGGCGGTAGGCACCGCGAGTCCGACCGCGACTCCTGCCGCGAGGCACGCAATCCCAACCTCGAGCGGATGCTGATCTGCTGTAGTGGTCACCCTTTCCCGCGTCCGCACGTAGACCTCGCGCGTCCGGGCTTGCACGCGGGCGCCCACTTCGCGAGCGCGCTGACCGACCATCTGGGATTTTTGCCGCACCTGGTCGCCGACGTTTGAAAGCTTCTCCTTAACTTGTTGGGTGGCCTCCGACGCCTTTTCCTGCAGACCCACCTTCACCTGCTGGAGTTTCGATTGCCCCGAATTTTCGCCGTAATTTTCTCCAAACCCGCCAGCCGGGAATCCCGTTTCTTCGGCCTCGCCGAAACCCCGTACCGCGTCGCTTGACGAATAATCCAACGGACGATCATACGAGGCGTCGGGATCGTAGGGCCCGGCGGTTCGATCCGATTCGTCTTCGTAGCGGGCCGAATCCGATTTGCGGCTGGAGTAAATCATCCAGGCAATCCCGGCTCCGATCAGTAACGCCGGCATCGGGTTGGCTTTCACGGTATCGGCGATGGAATGCGCCGCCGTACTCGCGGACCGCGAGACTTTCTCACGGAACTCAACGGCTTTGCTGTTATGATTATCGCCGCGGAAGAAACCCAAAACTTCATCGAGCAGATGCCGGCCCTTCAGGCGCTCCCCGAGCGCGTCCATCGTGTTATCCATCCGGCGACGGGTCGTATCAATTTCCGAGCGGATGGCTTCAGTTTCGTTTTCAGGTGGTTGATTCATGTGAGTGTTCGAGTTTGGTCTGTACCCATTGTTTGTCGGTTTTAAGGGAGTCGATTGTCTGGCGGGGAATGAATTGGTCTCTGGAGAGAGCGCGTTTCGCTTTCGCCACCATCCCGTACCCCACTAGAGCGACAGCCAGGCCGACGAGCGTCGGCGCAAGCCATTGTGCAATTTCGGGGTCAAGGCCGGCCCGAACCAAGCCCGCTCCGAGCAGGTGGCCAAGGCCGATGAGCAGCACGATGACGCCGGCGTAGGCAAAAAAACCACCGGCCGCGAGCGTGGCCGCGTGCTTTCCGGCCTTGGAAATGTTTTCCGAAACTTCCGCTTTGGCCAGGGCCACTTCCTGCCGCAGCAAAGTGGTGGTCTCGTCGCGGAGCGTTTGTAGCAAACCGACGATGGAATTTGGCTGAGGAGGTTCTGGGTTCATGTCGTTAATTGATTTTCGATCCCGGAACCACGCTCGTCGCCCTTGTCAGGGGCAGATTCCCCGAAGTCGTTTTCGTCGCTCTGGCCCATCGCCGTGCCGCGCGTCTCGTCATTGTTGCCACTGAATCTCTGTGAACCACCTTCACGCGCGCCCGTTCCACTAGAAGCCTTCAACAAATTGCCGAGCAAAAGACCGGCCACAAAGAGCCCGCCGAAAAAGACCGCGGGATGGCGACGGGCAATATCCTCAGCGTCATGCCTCAGATCGACCAAGTCTCGACTCCGCACATAATCCGCCACGCCCTGCAAACGATCTGCTGCGCGGTGCGTGAACCAGGCAATATTGGGATCTTTATCTTCAAGTGACTTGGCTGATTCGTGGACGGCCGAACTGTAGCCCCCGATTTTCTCCGCGGCCACGTGCCGCTTGTCGGCGACAATCTTTCCCGTCTCCTCTTTCGCGCGGCTGACGGTGGAGGCCGTCGCGTTTTTGACCTGCTCGACCGTTTCTCGGGCCGTGTCCTTGATCCGTTGCTTCGCCCCCGCGATGCCGCCGGAACCGCCGGGCTCAGACTCGCCAAGGGGGTTCGGTTGAGTTTGGGAAGTGTTGGTTGAATTCATTTTTTCGTATTTTCCGTCCGTGCGTTGCTGGGAGGTTGAAGCGGAAACCACGGTGAGCACTGCCTGTACCTAATTCTGTTCCCGGCTGGGTTCTCCCCTAAACGCTTGACTTCGAAGCGGGAAAAAACTCCACGCATTTAAACGTCATGCTCGTGGCCCTACGGGCGCTGTTGCAATTTGCGGCGCTTTTCCCGGGGCAGGATGCAAACTGCATCGCCGATCCAGCGGGGACCCCGGTCCTGAACCAGGTGGCAACTCGCAGCCCGGCCGTCACCTCGACCGCGGTGCTTCCTTTCGTAGTGCAGCTCTCTGGCGAGACGCTGCGCTAATCGTCACGCGAAACCGAAGCCTGTTTTGCACTCCACTTGAAAATCGTCGTGCTCAACGGCGGTAGCGTCACGGGGATGGACTGGCTGAAACCATCGTGCGGAATGTCTTCGGCGACACGTCCGCCGTCGTTGCCAACGCCGGTGCCGCCGTAGTACTGGCTGTTGGTATTGAGGATCTCCTTCCAAAAACCCTGTCGCGGAACACCCACGCGGTACGACCGCGTAGCTCCCGAGAAATGCCCGATCACCGCAAAAAGGGTTTGTTCGAAAACATCCGTGCGCAGGTAGGCGAGAACGCTCGCGTCCGCATCCTGACAGGAGAGCCAGCGAAATCCCCGGGGGTTGAAATCGTTGCGGCTGAGCACCGGCTCGCTCGTATAGAGGCGGTTTAAATCACGCACCAGCAAACGCACGCCCTCGTGATCCGTGTAGTCGCACAGGTGCCAGTCGAGGCTCGCATCGAAATTCCACTCGTGGGATTGGGCGAATTCGCTGCCCATGAACAACAGCTTTTTGCCCGGCCATGCCCACATGTGCGCATAGAGCGAGCGCAAGTTCGCGGCTTTTTCGGGAATGTGCCACGCCCCCATCTTGAACAGGAGCGAGGCCTTCCCGTGCACCACTTCATCGTGCGAGAGCACGTTCACGAAATTCTCTGAATACTGGTAGAGCAT
>JBDSSU010000360.1:0-7102 GCA_039928635.1 Opitutaceae bacterium
GGGAGCGAATTCAGCCATTCCGTCTGTCCGGATTGCTATCAGAGAGTGGTGATACCGGAGCTCGAACAATTCAAGCGCGCGCAAGGTCCGTGAGTGTTTCGAAACGGCATGGACGAAAGCATTAAGCGGCTCGAAGAGAAGGTGGCGTACCTTGAACGTCACGTCACCGAACAGGACAAAGCCATGCTCGAATTCTCGGAGGATTTGTTCCGGTTGCGGAAGCAGCTCCTGAAATGGCAGGAGCAGGCGAGCGGCGCTACGGAAATGATCGGCGCGCCGAAAACGGACGAGCGTCCGCCTCATTACTAACTTCAGACGACGAGGGCAGGACTGACGCATGTTTTTTTCCGGCTTCCCGGTTGGGAAATGGCCCGATGGCCGATTTTCGGTGGCAGATTAATTCCCTGTCTACCCGCTCCCCGCATTTCCTGGCATCCAGTCCGGTGCATGGCGCGGTGACCAACTGGGAGGACTCAACAGGGATATCGAAACCATCTTCATCGTTCTAGCCGTGATCGTGGCGATTGCCGTATTGCTCGGGGCGAAGCGCGCCTAACCGAAAGCTGGGGCGCGCGGGAAATCCCGATACCTCATCAACGTCGTCGAAAATTTCCCTGATCTGCCGTCGGCGCCAGGTTTCCGGCTCATTCAACGCGGCGGTCTACGCCGCTGGATTGGGGACGGCCGGCTTTACACCGCTGGCGAGCAGGGTTTCAAAGTAGGGTTCGGCGACTTCTTTCGCCACCGCCGTTACTTCGACTTGGGTGAAACCGGCTGTTTTCAGGAAAGCGTGCAGCGCACTTTCTTTAAAGCCGAGCCAGACATCGGCGTAGAGTTCCCGCGCCTTCTCGAAATCGTGTTCGTTCAAATCCAAGAGGAGGACCTGTCCCCCGGGACGAAGAATTCGGAAAGCTTCATCGACCGCCTTTTGCGGATGCTGCGCGTGGTGCAAAGCTTGGCTGAGGATCGCGAGATCCACGGATTTGTCAGCGAGGGGAACTTGCTCAATGTCGCCCAGTTTGTAGGCGAGATTTGCCAGCCCGTTCTTGTGGGCGAGCGCGGAACCCACTTCCACCATCCGCGGTGAATTGTCGATGCACCAGACCTGGCGGGCGCGATGAGCCAGCAGCTGGGAAATGAGGCCTTCGCCGGCTCCGAGGTCGGCCACATCAATCGCGGGAGTCAGACGCAAAGCGAGATGGCCAATCGCTTCCCACGAGCGCCCCGGACAATGGTTCTTTCCCAACCGCCCCGCGATGAGATTGAAATACTGCTCAGAAACACGGCGGCGTTTTTGAAGGATGCGGTCGAGATTGTCGCGGTCCTCGCTCACTATCGGGAGCTCGGAAACCGATTCCGTCGCAGCTTTCAGGAGGGCGAACGACCTCGGGGGCAGGCTGACGCGCAGAGAGTAGAAGGCTTTTTTACCCTCCCGCCGGTCCGAAACAAGATTCACCTGCCGGAGCAACGCGAGTTGCGAAGAAATTCGCGACTGCCCCATCCCGAGGATCTCTTGAAGTTCGGCGACGGAAAGCTCCTCCCTCATTAGCAGCGCGAGCAGCCGCAGGCGGGTTGGGTCGGAAAGCGTTTTCAGAATGTCCCAAGAGGCGTTCACGCGGGCGGAAGCTGGGGAGGGGCCTGCTTATTGGCAATGGCGGACGGCTCGGGTGCGCTTGCGCGGATGTTTCCGAGGGAGGGGCAGGGCGGAGGATCTGCGGGAAAACTGAATCGGGGGAGAGGAGAATCTGTCGCGATCGCACCCGTTTGTGCACCGCCAAAGCAAAAGGTTTTGGCCTTTTAACCCGGCGCCTACGACTGAGGCCCACCGCCTCCGCGCTCGCGCTGCGACAGACGGGAGACTGCGAAAGGGCGAAAAAAAAGCGCCCCTCGGCGGGGCGCTTTAAAAGGAGTGGGTGGCTTAAATCGTGTCGGCGTACCGCCCGATGCTCACAATCGTGTAATCTTCCTCGGAGGTGCCAGTCTTCACCTTCACGGTGTCGCCTTGCTTCTTCCCGAGGAGAGCGGCACCCAGCGCCGTTTTGTAGGAAATGACGTTGTTATCCGGATCTCCATCCCAAGCGCCGAGAATGGTGTAACGGGTGCTTTTACCCGCCGCGCCAGCCTTCACTTCGACAACGGTGCCAACGCTGACCTGAGCCGCGGAGGCGTCCTTGAAATCGGTGACGCGGGCGCGACCGAGATCCTTTTCAAGATTGGTTTTCTGCGCGACGAGGACTTGTTGGTCCTGCTTCGCCATTTTGTATTCCGAATTTTCCTTGAGGTCTCCGTGCTCGCGAGCCGTGGCGATCGCCTTCGAGTTGTCCGGGATCTTCTTGGACTTGAGGGTTTCGTATTCCTCGTTCTTACGGTCGAAACTGGCGCGGGACACGAGCAGCTGCTCTTCCTTGCTCTCGGCGTCCGCCGCCACGAGCGACTGGATCTTCGGGAAAATTTTGATGAACCGGGCGAGCAGCGACTTTTTCGTCAGCTCCTCAAAGCCTTGATTCAGCATCAAAGTGTTCGCCAAGTCTCGTGCGGTCTCGGGATCCGCGGTGGAGAGCAGGTCAGAAATCAAATCGGTATCCTCGCTCAGAATATCGCCGAGCGGAATACGCCGCGCACTCGCCGCCTGCAGCGCCTCGTAGTCGATCGCGAAGAAGATCGAACTCAACAGACGCGGGGTGATGAGATCGTTCAGCAGCTTGGCGAATTTCTTCGAGTGGCGGTTCTTGACGATCCACAGGAGGACCGGGGCGCGGAGATTCTGCTCGGTCTGCCAGCGCTGCAAGGTGGCCGCGAGCTCATCTGAGTGGCCGTTCTCAACGAGAAAGTTGATGCACTCCGTGGTGAATTTGCCTTGGGAGGTCTTTAAAAGGTTGAAGAGAATATCCCGGAATTCGATGGGATGCGTTTCCTTGATCAACTCGAGGAATCTCGACTGGAAGTGAACCGGGATTTTTTCGGCAATGCCTGGGAGATCTCGAACCTCTGCGATCAACGACGCTTGGGAGGGTTCGAAACCGGTTGGGTCTTCGCCGATGTATCGGGCCAGATCGTCACGTACGGCGGCGCCGTAGAGGCGTTCGGCAGCGTCGAGCTGATTCGAATCCTTAACCGCGGCTGCGACCCCTTTGAGCACCGAACTGAGGTCGGCTTTGATGTCTTTCTTCGCGGTTGCCGCAATGAGTTCCTCAGCGAGGGCAATACGCCGGCGGGCGGAGCGGGTGGTGTTAAATTGCTCGAGGATTTCGTCTTCCGCCGAGACGGGCGTTTCCCGAAGGATGTAGCACTCGGTCTTCTTTTCCGGGACTGAAATCCGTGGGTCTTTGGCGACGGCTTTCTTGGCAACTGACCACCACTTCTTAAACTTTTCCTCACCGACAACCTGAGCGAGGGTGATCTCCATTTCGATGACCGTCGCGGCGTTGTTAGGATAGGATTGGAGGGATTCGACGACCAATTGGGCGGGGTTCTCCGCGATTAGTTCAGAGATTTTTTTGGAGTCGGTCTCTTTACGCACGAGCAAGTGGTTCGCCGGCAGAACATCCATGGTCGTCAGGCAAAAGGCCGGATCCATCGGGTGCGCTTTCTTCCCTTTGAAATCGATGAGCAGGCGTTGGGAAGCTTCGTCGTAGCTCTTGATCTGGCCAAATCCCCAGCTCCGATGAACCACATAATGGCCGGGTTCCATCGCTTCCAATTTGGCCTTGGCGGCCTTGAGAGACGGGGTTTTAGCGATGAGCGCGGAAACAGCTTCAGAATTCATGATTGCGTGTGTGAGGGCCTGAACGGGAGAGTTGAGCGGACAATGACGAGCCTTGTCAAACTGTGTGTCGAAACGTGCGCGCCTCGCGTCAGTCAGCTCTCAGGGAGCGTTCTTTGAGCGCGTCAGAAGTGGTGGTCCGTCCCGATGCATGGTCTGCAGCCGCGCGGCTGATTGCGCGATGGCTGGATCAGCGCGAGCGGCTCGACGCGTTACTGGAGAGCCTTCCCGCCGGTCTTCCAGCGGCGGAGCGGGCGCGGTGTCAGCACCTTGTATACGGAGTGGTCCGTCATTTCGGACGCATCGATGCGGTGTTGGGGAAGCTCGTGACCCATCCGCCGCGGTTCGTGACGCGCGCGGTCCTTTTCGTCGCCGCATTCGAACTCATCGAAGCGCACGATTCGCCCGCTACCGACGGCAGGGTTGCCAAGATCGTCCACCACGCGGTGGAGCAGACCAAGAAACTGGCGAGTCCCGCGGAGGCGCGGCTGGTCAATGCGGTCGTCCGAAAGGCAGCGGCCGAATTGATGGGCCCGGCACCGGACGGGGCGTCGGCGGATGAATCCGCCTTGGCGGATTATTTCTCCCATCCGCGATGGCTGGTTGAGCGGTGGCTTAGAAGTTTTGGCGTCGACGTGACTCGACAACTGCTGGAGTGGAATCAGCGCCCGGCGCCGGGCTACGCCCGCTGGCGCGTGGAAAGTGAATCTCCGCCGGAATTCCTCAAAGCCTCCGCATGGCCCGGTTTCTTTGAAGTGGCGCCGAGGCGGTGGCGCGAGGTGGCGCCGTTGCTCAAAAGCGGGAGGCTTTACCTCCAGGATCCGTCGACGCGTCTCGCCGTCGAGTTGCTGGCACCTCAGTCAGGAGAAACGGTGCTGGATCTCTGTGCCGCGCCCGGGGGCAAAGGTTTGTTGATCGCGGACGCGATGAAGAAAGGCCGGCTTGTTTCGGTGGATGTGCCCGGCGCGCGGATCGATCGATTGAAAGAAAATCTGGCGACCGTCCGGGAGGTGGAAGTTTCTTTGGTCCAAGCTGACTTGCTCGAGGGCATCGGGCCGCTCTTGCGCGACGACCATCGGCTCCCGGAAAGTTATGACGCCGTTTTGTTGGATGTGCCGTGTTCGAACACCGGAGTGATCCGACATCGTGCGGACGTGAAATGGCGTCTGCAGCCCGGCGATTTCGCGAAGCACGCCGCCCAGCAACTCGCGATGCTCCACGCCGCCGCCAAGCTCGTTTCGCCCCAAGGCGGCAGACTGGTTTACAGCACCTGCAGCATCGACCCGGAAGAAAATGAAGGAGTGATCCGGGCGTTCTTCAACAGCCGCGCTGGCGAATCGTTTAAATTGATCAATCAGATCCAGGTGCTCCCGACCGTGGCTAATCACGATGGCGTCGGGGCGTTCCTGTTGGTGAAGAATAGTCGGTAGGTTTCAGGGGCGCGCAGCTAATCCTTCCGCGCCCGTGCGTGATTCCACACTAGCACGGGTGCGGCGAAGCGTCCGAGAGGGGCTCCAGGCTTGTCCCGTTATTCCGGTTACGGCACCAAATCGAAGACGCGCAGCGTGTTTTCGTTCTCATTTGGGCCGTTGAGAAAAGTAAATCTGATCTCGGAAGCCGTCGCGACGAGATGCTCGTAACGAGCCAGGTCCCATTTCGCGACCGCCTCCCCGTTGATTCGTGTCACGAGGTCGCCGGGCTGCACCCTTGGATTTTCCGCAGCCGGGTTGGGCACGATTCCAACCACGCGCCAATACGCCGGTGTCTTGCTGAAACTGACCCCGACGCTGCGCAGCGGCCGAAACGTGATTGGCTCCGAGAGTTCGCGATAAAAGGTGATGCGGCTCCGCTCCTGGTCGAACGTGACGGTGAAATGCTGGAGGATCCCGCCTCCGATGGCCGAGAGTTCGTCGGTCACCGCCACCAGAGGCCGGCGGAGGGTGTAGTTGCCGATGGCGAGCGAATCGGCCAGGCGCCCAATGCGCTGTTCCTCATCGCCGGTGAGGGTCGCAACGACGCCTCCGGGGCGGGGTGGCACCGCGAAGTTTGGATTCAGGCCGATCGGATTCAGGCGCAGCGTAGTGTCGCTGCCGGAGTCGACGAGCGCGGCCACCGAGGCATCCCCCAATTGGATCGAGATCACCGGTTTTTTGTTGGTGTTGTTGAACGCGATCGGGGTGCCGGGCTGAAGCGGCGCATTGAACGCCGGTGCCAGCAGCACGCGGGAGCGCGGATAATCGAGCGTGAGAATCGTTTCGCGAAAGAGCGGAAAGCCGAGCATCCCATCGATCTTTATGCCCAGATGCGCGGAGAGCGCCGCGCAATCGTAAATCAGGACCGGCACGTTTTCGAAACGCGCGTCATTGAGTTGCAGGCGTCGCATGCTCGCTTGAGGCAACATTGTCGTTTCACCGCCGGCAGACCTTACCGGCATCGGCGGAAGCGGACGGACGGGAGGTGTGCCCGGGTATCGTTTCGCCAATTCAGGGGTGATCAACGTGACGGTCGATCCCGTATCGATCACGAAATGATAGGGCCCCGAGCGATCCCACTTGGCCTCAACGATCAGGTAATTGCCCACCGTCTGGGCTGGCAAGAGGACGAGGGGCGAATCGAGTTTGGTGCGGCCAGGTCGCGGCGGCTCGCGTTTCATGAACGGAATCATGCTGCAGCCCGACACGAACAAACCAACGACCAGGAGCAGACAAACGGACGCTGGCGGCGAGAGCCGGCGTCGATCGCTTGGGCCTCCTCGGTCAGAGGTCATTTCACCGGCTTCGGAAGCCCGATGCTCAAGGCGAGGGCCAGCGCGGCCATGATTGCTCCCCCCACAAACACACTTTTCGAACCGAAGGCCCAGAAAACCGTGCCCGCGAGGAGTGGCGTAAAAGCCCGTGAGAGAGAGCCCAGCGAGCGAAAGATGCCCAGGACGCGACCCTGCTCGGCCTGACTCGCATAGAGCGAGATCAGCCCGGTGGTCGCCGGATTGACCAAGCCTGAACCCACCGCCAGCACGGCGAGTCCGACATAGAGCATCCAAGGCAGGGTCGCAAAGCCGATGATCAGCAAGCCCACACCCGTGAAGGCCAGTCCGCCCGTCAGGACCCGGATTTCGTCCATGGTTTTGAGTAATTTCCGGACGATGTATCCCTGGGTCACGATCGCGCACAGCCCGAGGAAACCGAGCAGAAATCCATTTTCGCGCGCAGTGTAACCAAAGCGTTTCGTCGCCAGGAAAGTCAGGGCTGACTCCATTGCCACAAACGCGACGGAGAAGATAAAGGCCACGAGGTTGGCGCGGCGGACGGCCGGATTATCGAGACCAAGGATCGCGCTGAT
>JBDSSU010000361.1:0-6126 GCA_039928635.1 Opitutaceae bacterium
GTTTCGCCGCCAGCGCGTCGGTCCACCCGTGATCAATGAACTCCAGATAGTATCGCGCGTCCGGGCCGTAGATTTTATCGCCCACGACCGAATGGCCGAGCCATTGCGCGTGGGCGCGAATCTGGTGTTTCCTCCCCGTCTCCGTCACCACGCTCACAAGCGTAAAACCGTTCGCCCCCGCCAGAGGAGTGAAATGCGTCACCGATTTCTGACCATCCGGACGCACCGCGGACTTCACGAAGACGGGGCTGGCAGTGTCGTCGCCCAGCGGCTGATCAACCGTCACTGCAGCGGCGAGATCGCCCGCCAGGATCGCCAGATACTTCTTCCCAATTCTTCGCTTCATCATCGCCGTCTGGAGCCGGCTCGCCATCTCGGCGTCTTTCGCGAGCACCACGATCCCGCTGGTTTCCCGGTCCAGACGGAAAACCAAGTGCACCGTTGGCAACTGGGTGTATTCCCGGACGGCGCCAACGAGACTCGACCACGGTCCGGCTTTCGACGGATGGCAGACCACGTCTCCGGGCTTTGAAACCACGAGGAGGCGCGCGTCTTCATACACGATCCAAGAGCGAAGTTCTTCGAGCCCGATGATTCGCACCCGCACCTCTTTCTGCGGCGAACGTCGGGGCCACGCACAAGCCCGCCCGGAATTCGCAAAAAAATCCTCCGGCTGCGACGGTCTCGAGGCGGCGTGCGTGTCGTCGCTCACCCGTTCACCTGTCTCCGCCAGAAGCGGCCCGTGACTTTTCCCGCCAATCGCGCGGCGAGCGGCTTCGGGAGCCTCGCACTGAATCCCATCAGCAGTCTGCTGGTGAATCCGCTGATCGCCTGCGCGCGACCGCTGCCGATCGCGCGAACCATCGCGATCGCCACCTCCTCGCTGGTCTGCGTCACCCTCCCCTCCATGGCGGCCGCTCTCACTCCTGCGCGTTCGAAGAAAGCGGTTTTCGTCGTGCCAGGACAAAAAGCCAGCGCGCGCACCCCCGAACCGCGCAGCTCTTCATTCAGCGCCAAGCTCCAGTGCAGCACGAAAGCTTTGCTGGCGGCGTAAACGGCGGAGTAGGCGACCGGCAGAAATGCGGCGGTCGAAGCCACGTTCACGATGACCCCGCCACGGGCTTTCAAGAGTGGAAGCAATAATCCGGTGAGGTGCGCGACGGCGCGTACGTTCACATCGATCATGGTGAGCGTCTCGGAAAGTGCGGGCTGAGGAAATGGCCCGAAAGTTCCGAAGCCGCTGTTGTTGATGAGCAGGATCCGCCCGCTCGGAGCCTCCCGTGTCAAAAAAGTTTCTAGTTCAGAAACAACTTTGGAAATTTCTACGGACTGCGAGAGATCACAGCCGAAGTGGCGCAGCTTAAGCTGAACCAAATTTATGTCCGGCGCGCGGCGAGAGAGGTTGCAAACGATAAGTTCAGGATGCAGTTTCCCGCACAGCTTGATGAATGATTTTCCAATACCGGAAGATCCGCCCGTAATGACGACGGAAGAAAAAGAGGAGAGCGCTTCGCTTAGCGAGGACACGTCGGGCACAGCAGCAAATTTCGTCAGGGCCGGTGTACTCACTGGCTCTGGTTCAACCCAAACCATACGCAGAAACATGAACAGCCAAAACCATCGCGAAATCATCGTCTCCGGCATTCATCTCGAGCTGACTCCGTCGCTCAAAACGTTTGTCCGCGAAAAAGCCGAGCGTTTGTTTCGTCACGAGGAGCGCATCCTGCGCCTTCGCGTCGAGCTCGAGTGTGATTCCACCGAAACCGTCGGCGCCCGCTTCAAAGCCAAGGGCCACATCGTCATTCAAGGTCCCGACATGAACGCCATGGTGGAAGCCGATGAGTGTCACAAAGCGGTCGCGCTCCTCGTCGACAAACTCGACCGGATGCTGGGCCGCCGTCACCAGTTGCAACGCGTGAAACGCAATCACCCGCATGCGGTCGAGTTCGACGCCGAGCTCCCAAAAGCGATCTGAGGCGTTCGCAAACCCCCTTTTCAAAAGACCCGCCGGTTCGCCGGCGGGTCTTTGCGTTTATCGAGGGCCCATCCGGCCAGGTTCATCCGAGTCTCGGGCGGGAAGGGACCAGCTGGCATAGGTTATGTTGCCTGATGTTAGCGGAACCGTCGCGGACGAAATCCCGCCGCACTTCACTCTTTACACGCTCGGCATCGCCAAATGCTTCGACGCTCATCGCGATTCCACCATGCCGCACCGACCTGCTCCCACCCGCTACGACAATCCCTCGCTCTACCGCCCCTGCGGGCGCAGCGGTTTGAAACTCCCCGCTCTCTCGCTCGGTCTCTGGCATAATTTCGGAAGCGTCGATGATTTCGCGAACAGCCGTGCGCTCATCCTGCGGTCGTTCGATCTGGGCATCACCCATTTCGATCTTGCGAACAATTACGGCCCGCCGCCCGGCTCCGCGGAAGAGGTGTTTGGGAAAATCCTCCACTCCGACCTCGAAGCCCATCGCGACGAACTCATCCTCTCGTCGAAAGCCGGCTACACGATGTGGGATGGTCCCTATGGCGATTGGGGCTCGCGCAAATATTTGATCGCGTCGCTGGATCAGAGTTTGCGCCGGATGAAGCTCGATTACGTCGATATTTTCTATTCGCACCGGCCCGATCCGAGCACACCGCTCGAAGAGACCATGGGCGCTCTCGCGCATGCCGTACGCTCCGGAAAAGCGCTCTACGTTGGCATTTCCAACTACCCCGCTGACCAAACCGCCAAGGCAGCCAAGATCCTGCGCGAACTGGGTACGCCCTGCATCATTCATCAGCCGAAATATCACATGTTCGAGCGGTGGGTGGAAAATGGCCTCACCCGCGTACTCGTTGACGAAGGAATCGGCGGAATCGCATTCTGTCCCCTCGCCCAAGGTCTGCTCACCAACCGCTACCTCGGCGGGATCCCGCCGGACTCACGGGCCGTTCGTGACCCGCGTTTCCTCAAACCGGAACACATTACGGAGGAAAAATTGGTGAAGCTACGCCAGCTCGACGCGCTTGCGAAAGCCCGGGGTCAGTCGCTCGCCCAACTGTCACTCGTCTGGGTGTTGCGGAATCCGGTGATTACGTCGGCGCTCATCGGCGCCAGTAAAGTCAGCCAGATCGAAGAAAACCTGGCCGCTCTCAAGTACCCAAACCTGAGCAGCGACGAACTCGCCGCGATCGAGCGCATCCTGTCATAGCTGCGATTCGGTCAGGCCGGATGTCGCGATCGCCGCGGTCATGGTCGAGGCGTGGTCGGCGATTTTCGCGTTGTGAGCTTCCGGCCGTAGTAGCCGCTGCGGTAGCCCCGGCGTTCGCCCGAGCGCTCTCCTTTGCCGGCTCCCAGCGTCTCTCCGCTTCGAGCACTGTCTTTTCGCTGAACTTTTCGGACCCTACCGAGCCTTTTCAGCAACGCGACCGGCCGTCGTGTTTCGCGGGACGTCGGACCGCTTCGCCGACTGGCATTTTGGTCGCGAGCAGTGTGGTCATTTCTCCACTGCGGGAAATGGGCGCCGGGACGGTATTCACCGAAATTTACTCTTGCGCGCCCCCGCCCCGTTCAGGATTCTGCGCCCTTGCGTCAGTGGACTTCCGCCGGTTGCGGGAGGCCACCACACTGGTCTGGCATTCCGCCGGATTGGAACGGTGACGCCGGCTAAGACGCGATTTCGGTCGCTGCAAGGCGGGCGGCACGGGGCCTGCAAAGGCTCCCTACAGTCGTGCAACTCAGCCACCAAACCATGTCCACCACAGTCGTTAAACCCGAAATCATCGCAGAATATAAAACCCACGAGAAGGATACCGGTTCGTCCGAAGTCCAAGTCGCGCTGCTTACGGCCCGGATCAATCACTTGACCGAGCATTTGCGCACGCACCGCAAGGATTTCCACTCGCGCCGCGGCCTCCTGCAGATGGCATCCCGCCGTCGCAAGCTCCTCGACTATCTTAAGCGGCATAACCTGCCGAAATATAACGAGCTGCTGCAGAAGCTGCACCTTCGCAAATAACGCTTTCGCCACACAGGCGATCCGATCCGCGGGTCGCCTGTTGTCGTTTACGACACTCGAATCCAGAACGGGACATTTCCGTTTGCTGCCGCGTCCTCATCGACGAAGGCGCCAAACGGGAATCTCTCGCCGCTGAGCGAGGAGACAACAGCGGGTTAGTGAAAACGAAAACCCCACCGCGTCGGCCTTCGGGCCGCGCTGCTTCCGTTCCAGGAAGCCCCGAGTTGTCGTCAGCTTTGTGTCGCTGATCCTCTCGTCTCATCCGCAGACACATTTATCCGCATCCGAAAAAGCTAGCTTATGAATCAGAAACAC
This sequence comes from Opitutaceae bacterium, assembly GCA_039928635.1. Taxonomy (GTDB): domain Bacteria; phylum Verrucomicrobiota; class Verrucomicrobiia; order Opitutales; family Opitutaceae; genus DATAKE01. The sequence continues at coordinate 4,320 of JBDSSU010000361.1, forward strand.
AATGTCACCGTGCCCGGCCTCGGGCTCACCTTCTCCACCGGCTCGATCGCCCAGCTCGCCGGTGGCGCCGTCAACGTCAATGTCGGCGAGACCAACGTCTTCGTCACCGCCTGCGTCGCGCAGACCATGCGCCCCGGCCAGGATTTTTTCCCCCTCACCGTCGACTACCGCGACAAATATGCCGCGGCCGGCCGTTTCCCCGGCGGTTATTTCAAACGCGAGGGCCGTCCTTCCGAGCGCGAAATCCTCATCTCCCGTCTTTGCGACCGTCCCTGCCGCCCGCTCTTCCCCGAGGGTTTCCTCAATGAGGTGCAGATCATCGGCCAGCTCATGTCGGCCGATCTCATCAACGACTCCGACATCGCCATGGTCAACGGCGCCAGCGCCGCCCTCGCCATCTCCGACATCCCGTGGAACGGGCCCATCGGCTGTGTCCGCGTCGCGCTCATCGACGACAAGTTCGTCGCAAATCCGACCATCGAGCAGATGTATTCCTCGTCGCTCGATCTGATCTACGTCGGCAACTCGAAAGACATGCTGATGATCGAAGGCTCCGCCGACCAGATCGTGGAGGAAAAATTCATCGAGGCGCTCGCGTTCGGCCACGATGCCATCCAGCCGATCATCGCGGCGATCAAGGAACTCGTCACCCTCGCCGGCAAACCGAAGGCGCACTTCGCGCTCGTCGGCGCCACCGCCGAAGCCCGCGCCATCATCGAGCGCGTTGTCCCCGCCGAGCGCATCTCCGCCGCCATCTTCGGCCACGAGAAGGCGGTCCGTTCCGCCAACATCAAAATGCTCAAGGCCGAGGCGCATGCCGCCCTCACGACCGAGCTCGGCACGGGCCGCTTCAGCGATGTCGACCTCAGCGTCGTCTTCGAAGACCTCCAATACAAAGCCTACCGCGCGACCGTCCTCGCCCAAGGTGTGCGTTCCGACAAGCGCGATGCGAAATCGCTGCGCCCGATCAGCGCCCAAGTCGGCGTTCTCCCCCGCGTGCACGGTTCCGCGATGTTCCAGCGCGGCGACACGCAGAACATCGCCATCGTCACCCTCGGGCCGACGAAGGAAGCGCAGGACATGGACGGCCTCACTGGCGGTCCGAAGACGAAGAGCTTCATCCTCCACTATAATTTCCCGCCGTTCTCCGTCGGTGAAGCCGGACGCTTCATCGGTCCCGGCCGCCGCGAAATCGGCCACGGTGCCCTCGCCGAGCGCTCGCTCGTACCGATTCTCCCGCCCGAAGATGCGTTTCCCTACTCGATCCGCGTCGTCTCCGAAATCATGGCGTCGAACGGTTCCACCTCGATGGCCTCCATCTGCGGCGGCTGTCTCGCCCTGATGGACGCAGGGGTACCGATCATCGCCCCGGTTGCGGGTATTTCCTGCGGCCTCATGACTGAAACCGCCCCCGACGGCTCGATCGCGAAATGGACCACGATCACCGACATCCTCGGTGAGGAAGACCACTTCGGTGACATGGACTTCAAGGTCGCCGGCACCACCAAAGGCATCACGGGCTTCCAGCTTGATCTCAAGATCAACGGCCTCCCATTCGAAATCGCCAAGACCGCGATCTTCCAGGCGCGCGACGCCCGCATCGAGATTCTCCGCACGATGCTGGCCTCGTTGCCCGCTCCCCGTGCTGACCTCAGCAAGTTCGCGCCCCGCATCCAGACGATCCAGATCGATCCCGAAAAGATCGGCCTCCTCATCGGACCTGGCGGCAAGACAATCCGCCGCATCACGGAAACGACCGGTGCGCAGATCGACATCGCCGACGATGACTCGGGCAAGATCTTCATCT
>JBDSSU010000362.1:0-15746 GCA_039928635.1 Opitutaceae bacterium
ATCGGCACATTTGCCAATCTCGAGGCATTGCCCGATGGCGTCCGCGTCACGAATATTTATCCCGGCGAGACGGAAACTCCGATTCTCGACAAGCGCCCCGTGCCACCCTCCGCCGAGCAACGTGCCCGCATGCTGCAGCCGGAGGACGTCGCTGCGATCGCCGTGGCGGTGGCACGTTTGCCCGCTCGCGCGACCGTACCGGAAATCGTGATCACTCCCCGGCATATGCCCTTCGCGTAAGATCAATCTTTCAAACTGACGCCCCACACTTCCTGCATGAAACTCATCCGCTTCGGCGACCTCCATAAAGAAAAACCCGGCATCATCGCGCACGACGGCACCTGGCGTGATGTCAGCGCGTTTACCCCGGACTACACCAGTGCCTTCCTCGAAACCGACGGACTGATTCACCTCGCGAGCTGGGTCGCAAAGCAGGGCGCATCATTGCCGGAGATTCCTCGCACGACTCGCCTCGCGCCGCCCATCGCGCGACCCGGCAAAATCGTCTGCGTGGGATTGAACTTCGTGGACCACGCGGCGGAAGCCGGCATGGACCTGCCGAAGGAGCCGGTTCTTTTTTTCAAGGCCACCACGGCGCTCACCGGGCCGAACGACGGTCTCGTTCTTCCTCGCGGGGGCGAAAAAACGGATTGGGAAGTCGAACTGGCCGTGGTCATCGGCAGGACCACACGTTATGTCTCCCAAGCCGAGTCACTGAGTTACGTGGCCGGTTACTGCCTGCACAACGACTACTCGGAACGGGCGTTCCAGCTCGAGCGCTCGGGGCAGTGGGTGAAAGGCAAGAGCTGCGACACCTTTGCGCCACTCGGGCCGTTTCTCGCCACGCGTGACGAAATTTCCGACATCAACCAGCTGCGGATGTGGCTCCGCGTGAATGGAGAGAAACGCCAGGACAGCACCACGGCGAACCTCGCTTTCAAGGTGCCGTTTCTCATCAGCTATATCAGCCACTTCATGACGCTCGAAGCGGGTGACGTGATTTCGACCGGGACACCGCCTGGCGTCGGCATGGGAATGAAACCGCCGCAATTTTTGCGGGCCGGGGACATCGTCGAACTCGGAATCGCCGGTCTCGGCGAACAACGGCAGCAAGTTTTCCCGGCACGTTGAAAAGTCGTGCGCCGCACAAATCATTTCGATCTCCCTAAAAATATCCCCTCTCGACGCGTGAGCTCCTATCCCAGCCTTCCCGGAATTAAACTTTTCGATCTCACCGGCCGCACCGCGATCGTCACGGGCGGCTCGAAAGGGCTTGGCCGCGCGATGGCTGCCGCCCTCGCCTCCGCCGGCGCCGATGTGGTGATCGTGAGTCGCCACGCTGAGGAATCCAGCGCCGCCGCGTCCGAGATCGCCGCCGAATTCGGGCATGGTGCCATCGGAGTAGCGGCGGATGTCACAATCCCCGCGCAAGCCGAGGCGATGGTTGCGGCGACGCTGGAGCGCTTCGGTCGTCTCGATATTCTGATCAACAGTGCGGGCATCAACATCCGCGGACCGATCGAAGAACTCACTCCCGAGCAGTTTCAGCAGGTCTTGAACGTCAATGTCACGGGCACTTGGCTCGCTTGTCGCGCGGTCGTCCCGCACATGAAGCGCGCGGGCCAGGGCCGCATCATCAATCTCGCGAGCGCGAGCGGGCTGGTCGGCGTCGTCAACCGCACGCCCTACGCCTCGAGCAAAGGCGCCGTGGTCCAGATGACGCGGACGCTTGGCCTTGAGCTGGCACCGCACGGCATCCTGGTTAACGCGATTTGTCCCGGACCGTTTTTGACGGAGATGAACCTCTCGATCGCGAACACCGAGGACGGCCAGAAATTCATCGTGGGCGCGACCGCGTTGAAACGGTGGGCGCAACTGCAGGAGATTCAGGGTGCCGCCATTTTCCTCGCCAGCCCCGCGGCCAGTTATGTGACCGGCAGCATGCTGGTCGTGGATGGCGGTTGGACGGCGCAATAAATCGAGAGCGCGAGCTCGACGCTCGTTGGCGCGGTAAGTCTTTTCATCTGTCATTCGGAGCCCAACAGACGCGCCGCTGTTGTGCCTTGCGTGAGCTGGCGAATGAACGTGTGGGCCTTTTCATGAGGGCGGGGTGCCCTCACCCCGCGCGACATCGAGCAGTCGCCCGCGCTCATGCAGGGTGAGGGCACCCCGCCCACATAACGCCGCTGTTCATCACCTGGCCGCCGAGGGATGCGCTCCCGTCGACGCCTCCTACTTCCCCGCGCTCCAGCCGCTATCGATCATGAAAGAGCTGCCCGTCACCATCGCCGACTCATCGCTCGCGAGGTAAAGCGCAGCGGCCGCGATCTCCTCGGGCTTCGCCATGCGACCCGCGAGTTGCGTGCCTTCCATGTCACGGCGTGCGGCCACCGGATCGGGATACTCGGAAATCCGTTGCGCCACCCAGGGCGTTTCCACCCGGCACGGGCAAATCGCATTGAAGCGCACGCCGGTCGTCGAGTGATCGAGCGCGAGACACTTCGTCATTCCGACAATGGCGAACTTCGTGGTCGCATACGCGAAACGATCGCGCAGCCCCACGACGCCGGCGACCGATGCCAGGTTGATGACGCTGCCCTGGCGCCGCTCCAGCATGGCGGGCAAAAAGGCGCGCGTGACCAGAAACGTGCCGTTCACATTCACCGTGAAGAGACGGTTCAGGTCCGCGGGCGTGGTCTGAAGGATTGTGCCGATGGATCCCACCCCGGCATTGTTCACGAGGATGTCGAGCGGAGCGGCGATCGCGGCCTGAGCCGCGGCGATGTCGATTTCGCTCGTGATATCGAGTTTCAGCGCCTGCGCCACGCCACCGGCAGCAACGATCTTCTGGGTGACGCGCTGCGTGCCGGCCTCATCACGATCCGCCACGAACACGCGAGCGCCAGCCTGAGCCAGCGCCTCCGCGATGCCCGCGCCGATTCCCGAGCCGGCACCGGTCACCAACGCCACCTTGTTTGCGAGTGAGAACATCGTTGCTTGAAAACGACAATTTTCCATTTCGCGTCGATACCGAAGTAAAGATCCCCGGGGCATTCGCAGAAACTGATGTACCTTGACGTCGATAGTGGTCCGGGGATCAGACCCAAAGCGAATGGAAAGAAACGAACGCGGCGAAGCCGCTCGTCCGGTCCCTCCGCGATTCCCGCGACTCGTGTTCCTCCCCGGCGATCATTCCTCCACCGGGATACTCCTTCAGCGATCGAGCGGCACCAGCTTGAGGTCGACCATGAGATCGGCGGCAATCTTCTCCAAGTCCGCACGCATTGCCGCGAGTTTCACGTCGGCGGGGACCAGCAGCGTGGCGCGGGCCTGAAACAACATGCCGCCATCCATCGGCGCATTCACGCGCTCGGAGGCGAGTTCCTCGACGTTGACGCCATGCGCCGCAAACACCCCTGACACACTCCGCAAAATTCCGGGCCGGTCGGTGCCGACCAACTCCACCATCACGAGACTACCGCGCGTTGTTTCGCGATCCGTGGCCGGCGTGCGGTTATCGAGGAGAGCGCCGCCGTCGGCATGGATGATCACCCGCAAACCATCCACTTCCAAGGTGCGCAGCACCTTCAACAATTCATCGCGACGGTCGGGCGACACCTCCACGCGCAGGATTCCCGCGAACTGACCACCGAGCCGGCACATGCGGCTTTCCAGCCAGTTGCCTCCGTGGTCGGCGACGCGCGACGCGACCATCTGCACCAAACCGGGGCGGTCCGCCCCAATCACTGTCATCACAAGCGTCGCCAGCATCGCGCAGAAAGTGACGCTGCGACTCAAGCAGGCAATCCCGTTGTTGGGCGGGGCGAACGCAGGCCACGAAACGAACGGGCGCCCTCACGCGCTCACTTCCCCGCTTTTATTTTTCCAGGGACGACGCCTGTAAACTTGAAGGGTTCCACCTGCTGACCGGCTCCGACGTGAAGGATCACCTCGAACGGCTTCCCGGCGGAAAGCTCCGCGCCACCGATCGTCACGGAAATCGCGAGCGCTCCCTTTCGTTCCTTGGGGGCGAAGCGCGCGAGGTGAGGATACTGTTCGAAAAATTTCTCGGCATCCGCCACGACGGTCTCCGGTTCAAACTGTTTTCCGAGCTTGGCTTTAGTGGCAGCCTGATAGCTCTCGCCGCCCACCATGACATCGCGCGTTTCTTTTAACGCGAGTGGTCCGATCCCCGGCTGTCGGATCATGATGAAATGAAAAGTGACTCCATCGGGCGTCGGGCTCGTCGCGCTCGCGTCCAACTGCAGGCGCGAGACCGGCATCAAGCGCACCGCAGAAAGTTTTCCTTGAACCACCGGAGCCTCGGGCTCCGCCGATAAAACCAGGACCGACGATGCGAGAAAACAACCAAGCAGGGATAGAATGCGCATGGGTGAAGCGAATTGCGCGCGATCCTTACCCCATTGGTTTTCAAAGCAAGCGCTGGGGCCACGACCGAATCCCCGCCGCGCACTTTATCCCGAAGGCCAAGCGGATTCATGCAGTTGAAACCACAGAAGGCGCCGACGGACACGGATACTCCCGAGGAAAGCCAGCCATCGAATAACCGAATCCCAACCTGCACCCGAGCGATGCAGTCAATAGGAAGTTCCCTGTTCCCGAACCGCCTTGATCTGGGTTCATCCGTGCGATCTGTGGTTATTTCCGTCTGCATGATTTCGGCTGAGCGCCGCATCCGGCATGCTGCACCACCCAACCGCGATCGCGGATCACGGCGCCTTCACATCATAGCAATAGATCATCTCCTGATCGCGGAGATAGAGTTTGCCATTGCTGACCACGGGATGCGTCCAGATCCCGCCGCTCGGGCTCCGCATCTTGCTTTCGGGCGCGAGCGTAAAGCGACCATGCTCCTTCCATTCCTTGGACGATGCTTCGACGAGCACGACGATGCCGCGGCCCTCTTCCACGCAATACAGCATTCCGTCAGCAGCGGTGACGGCACCCTTGCCCAGCGCACTGGAGCGCCACACCGCTTCTCCCGTTTTGAAATTCTGACAGACCCATGAGGGATCGGCGTGCCCGTAGAGGTAGTCGCCCACCAAGACCACGCCACCGTGATGGTTCTTCATGACTTTGTTTTCGTAGACCTCCGTCACTTTATTTCCGGGCCCGATCCGGACCATCTTGGAACCGGCGCCATAACCCGCGGTGACATACACTTCATTTTCACGGACAACCGGCGTGGGGATCACCGCCGTCTGCCCGCGAAACGACGTTTCCCAAAGCAATTTTCCGTCCTTCGCGGCGATGCCGACGACACTCTGCTCCGTGCGCTGCACGTATTGGGCGGTGCCATTGATATTGGCCGGGACCACCGATGAATAATGCGCGTCGTCGGTGAACTCCTTCGACTGCCAGAGCAGCTTGCCCGTCATCTTGTCGAGCGCAGCGACCGCGCCTTTGCGTCCGCCAGGGGTGCAGAGAACCTGGGCGCCGTCCACCAACACCGATTCGGTGTATCCCCAGTTGGGGACCTCGCCGCCGAGTGAATTCATCGTCACCTGCCAGAGAATTTTCCCATCCGCGACGCTGGCGCACACCAGATTACCCGGGCCGCTCAGCGCGTAAACGCGATCACCGTCGACGGCCGGCGTGCCACGCGGACCGTCACCCCAGTTGTTGTCCAGAATCCCGCCAAGCCGCGCGGTCCAAAGCTCCTTCCCGGTGTTCGCATCGAGCGCGAGCAGGATCTCGTTGCGGTTGCGCGTCCCGAGCGTGAAGAGCTTTCCATTCGCGATCGCGGGTCCCGAATAACCCTGCCCGGCGTTCTCGAAAAGCCAGACGCGCTTGGGTCCTTCCTTGGGCCAGGATTTGAGCAAACCCGTTTCCCGCGAAACATCCGACCGATCCGGCCCGCGCCATTGCGGCCAGTCAAAACTCGCTGCATCCACTGCGGATGGAACCAGGAGAGCCAAAGTAAGCGTCGCGAGGAAAAGCGTCGGAGAATTTTTCATGGGGTTCGGACGGTTTGTCGTAGCACGCACGGGGAAGTTCCGCGCCGGGCGGAGAATTACGATCGAGAAAAACATTCCCGCGTTCTTCAGCAAGCGGTCGTTCAGGAAGGTTATCACGACGCGGAACACCCTCCCTCGAGGTAAACATCCCCGGAGCAAGCTCCGGGGCATTCGCAGAAACTTGATGTACCTTGACGTCGATATTGGTCCGGGGAACGCGCGCGTCTCGCGTGCTGCTCCCGGCGTCTCGCCAAGAGCGGTTCGGATGGCTCGGGCGGGACGCCCGAGCCGGCACGCGAGAGGCGCGCTCCCCGGACCCTTTCGCATCCAAGCCGAAGCTTGCTTCGGGGTATCAGACCCAAAGCGAATGAAGCGACCCGTGTCAGTCCTCAGCACGGAAGGATCGACAGCGCGGAATGAATGCTGGTTTCTCTAGGCCCTCTCCGGGAAATCATCCCATCGCCCTTCATGAAAATCATCATCACCGGAGGTGCCGGCTTTCTCGGACAACGGCTCGCGAAACGCCTGCTCGAGACGATGGCAGATTCCTCCGCCCCGTTTCGCCTGGTGCTCATCGACCGCGTCGCGACCCATGCCTTCGACGGCGACAGTCGCGTCCAATCCGTCGTGGGCGATATCGCCGACCGCGCTGAGCTGCAGCGCCTCGTGACGCCGGACACCGCGGTGATCTACCACCTCGCGGCCATCGTCAGCAGCCAGGCCGAGGCGGAGTTCGACCTCGGGATGAGAATCAATTTCGAGGCCACCCACTCCTTGCTCGAAATCGCCCGCCAGTTGCCGGCGCCTCCGAAATTTGTGTTCACCAGCTCCGTCGCCGTCTTTGGCGGCGCGCTTCCCGCGATCGTCACGGACGATACCGCCGTCCACCCGCAGTCCTCCTACGGCGCGCAAAAAGCCGTGGGCGAACTGCTGGTCAATGATTACAGCCGAAAAGGTTTCGTCGACGGGCGCGTGCTTCGGCTTCCCACGATTTGTGTGCGGCCGGGAAAACCGAACCGCGCGGCTTCATCGTTCGTCAGCGGGATTATTCGTGAGCCGTTGAACGGCGAGCCGGCGGTTTGTCCGGTCATGCGGGAGGTGCGCCTCTGGCTTTCGTCGCCGGCGACGGCGATTGAAAATCTGCTGCACGCCCAATTCGTCCCGGCGCAATCACTGGCTCTGAACCGCACGATCAATTTACCCGGACTGGCGGTTACAGTCGGCGAAATGCTCGACACCCTCGAGCGCGTCGCAGGACGGGAAGCTGTCGCGAAGGTCCGTTTCGAGCGCGATGAAGCGGTGGAGAAAATCGTCACGAGCTGGCCCGGCCGGTTTGATCCTTCGCGCGCCCTCTCGCTGGGATTTCTGGGCGACGAGCACTTCGAAGCCGTCGTCCGCGCTTACCGGCAGGAAGCCTTCCCCAACGGGTCCGCCGCCACCGCTCATGTCTAACGCCGCGAAAATTGTCGTCTTGGATGACGATCCCACAGGGACGCAGACCGTGCATGGCGTGCCGGTGCTGACGGAGTGGAGCATTCCTTCGCTCGTCGCCGAACTCACTGCGGGCGGGTCGTGTTTTTATATTCTGACGAACAGCCGTGCGTTCACCGCCCCACGCGCCTGCGCGATCAATCAGGAAATCGGCCGCAATCTGCTCAGCGCAGGGAAACAATGTGGCCGCTCGTTTCAGGTCGTGAGCCGCAGCGATTCGACCTTGCGCGGCCACTACCCGGCTGAGACCGACGCGCTCGCCGAGGCGCTGGGCGGTAAATTCGACGCGACCCTCATCATTCCAGCGTTCTTCGACGGCGGTCGGGTAACCATGGACGACATCCACTACGTCGCCGGCCCGGGCGGCTTGACCCCGGCGGGCGAAACGGAATTCGCCCGTGACGCGACGTTTGGTTACCGCTCCTCGAATCTTCGCGACTGGGTGGAGGAAAAAACCGTCGGCCGCGTGCGCGCCAGCGACGTCGTTTCCTTTTCCCTGGCCGATATTCGCGGCGAGCCGGCTCCACTGACGGCGAAGCTCGCTTCACTCTCTGGCGGCGTGGTCGCAATCGTGAACCTCGCCGAGGCCGCGGATCTTCACGCCTTCACGCGTGCGCTGCGCGACGCTCAAGCGCAGGGGAAAAAATTCCTGTTTCGGACTGCAGCCTCTTTTGTCGCCTCTCACGCCGGAATATCCCCGCGCCCGCTGCTAACCGCAGCGGAGATTGCGCCGCCGGGGGTGGGACGCGGACTGGTCGTCGTCGGATCGCACGTCGGCAAAACTTCGCTGCAACTGCAGAACCTTCTCGAGTCCAAGCGAGTCAGCGGCGTGGAGATCAAGGTCGAAAAACTTTTGATCCCATCAACCCGCGGCGCCGAGGTGGCGCGCGCGGCCCAACGGGTGGAGTCGCTGCTCGACCAAGGGGCGAACGTCGCGCTCTTTACGAGCCGCGCTCTCGTGACTGGCAGCAACGCGGCGGAGAATCTCGCCATCGGAGAAACGGTGTCACGCAGTCTGGTAGAGATTGTCTCCAGCCTGCGAAACCGGCCCCGCTGGCTCGTGGCGAAGGGCGGGATCACTTCGAGCGATGTGGCGACTGCGGCACTCGGGGTTCGGCGCGCGTTGATTTTGGGCCAGGCCCTCGCCGGCGTTCCGGTCTGGCAACTGGGTCCCGAAACCAGATGGCCCGGTCTGGCCTATGTCGTGTTTCCGGGAAACGTCGGCGGGCCCGACGCGCTCGCCCAGCTCGTCGCGATGCTCGGCTGACTCCTAAAAACCCCACGCGCCCGAATCTAATTTCGCTCCCGTCAGCCGGTGCTCACGGAACGACGGCGCGACAGTTTCCAAGTCAGGAGCGTGGCGACGCCCGAGAGATTGCTGGCGGGTCCGCTGACCGGAAATTCCAGCGCCTGACCTGGAAAATCACTGGCGGCGTTGTGCACCTGGCCAGTCACGTTCGCCAAACCGTCCTCGTAGGAAACCGGCGGACCGTCGAGGTGAACCAGCTTCAATCCATCCTGGGACAGCGGCACGCCGTGCGCACCGCCAAGAAAAGTGGAGGTACTGGCGTTACCGGCATTGCTGATCCAGAAATCTCCTCCGACACCCGGCGGTCGGAGCGCAATCCCCCAGGGATTGATCAGGCGCGCCGTAAGCCGCCTCCACCACCGGTGTCGGAGATTCACTGCTGCTCTTTAATATCGATGGCGCCGCCACTAACCTGCAGTCCGCCGTCACCACCGGTCCTACGGCCGGAGTGAGGATCGGCGTCATGGCGGTGCCGGGAACCCTCCACTTACGGATTGATGGCGGGTGTCGCCCTTCTGGGCGTGGTCGCGCTGCGGCGCATCCGCCTCCGCGCGTGAGCGTAAGTTGATTCGTCCGACAGAAACGGGCCGGAAACTTCCGGCCCGTTTTTTTTGCGGTCACGCCCACTCCTTTGCAAGGGAGCGCCTAGCGCGGACACCCGAAAAACGGCGGGCGAATGTCCGGGCGGTGTCATCCCGTTCGTCAGACGCGCGGATGTTTCGCGGCGCACCGAATGCCGGGAACCCAGGTCTTCTGCCGCGAGTGCGCGGCGTGCTAACTAGCGTAACTTGGTCGGCTGGAGATCGCCGGCCGGTAAAGGGAGCTGGAGTTCCCGGAGCGCGCTCCCGAAAAGGAGGCGGCGTTGTTCCGCCGACAAGCCCGGTTCGAACACGGCAATGCGATAATCGCGATAACCCGGCGTTCCTTCCCCCAGTGCAGCACGGAGAGATTGAGACAGCGCGGCCTCAGGAGACGGATCACCCGCTTGGGTGAGTGAGTCAGTAATCTCGCGCCGAACCGAAGTTTCGTCTTCGTCGAGTTCGGCGAGTCGGCGGCGGTAGCTGTCGGCCAGCGACGCCAGCGCGAGGGTCGCGGTCTCCATTTTTTTCAGGGTCTCTTGGGCAAGTACAAAGCGGGGGTTCCGGGACGGTTTGAAACTTACCTCGAACACGAGCCCCCTATCCGTGAACTCGTAGTTCAGCACAATTGGGCCCTGGGCATTCTTCGTCTCGCGGTAGATCGCATCGATATCCGCCTGCGTTTCGACCCGCAACGCCGTGCGGCTTTCCGCCAGAGCGGCAACCCGGGCCGTCAACTGCGGGGGTAGCGGCGACTCCACGCGGGGCGTCATCAGGCCGGGCACGGCCGCCAGATCACGTCGGATTTCATCCGCTAACTTCTCCAGCTCGGTGAGGTACGGCGCCTGGCCACTCACGCGGTTTTTCAGGATATTCCCCCGGAGGAAATGCGCTTTCTCCTGCGCGAAAACCGCATCGTAGAGCTCCTGCTTCAACGCCGCCTTTCTCTCCCGATACGTCTCGATACGCCCCGCAATCGCCGCGGGCAAATCATCCGGGAACTCGACCCGCGCCATTGCGGGGGAGAAGTAACCGCCCGGTTGCACGCCGTCTCCCGTTTCGTTCGCGGTCATCAAAATCTCCAGCGAGATCTCGCGCAACAGACCGCGTTGCACCGGATTCAGACCGCTGTGATAGAAAGCGTAGGCGCACATCACCTCGGAGATTTCGGAAGCGCTGAAGCCGCCTTTGCGATAGCCGCCGAGATGCCACTCCCGCTGGACAAACCACCCGTAAAAAACGTCGTTCAAATCCGCTCGAAGCTGCTCGGCGGTCGCTTCCAGCTGGACGAGCTTGGGCGCCTGCTGCCCCGCGAACGCGAGGAGCCCGCGTTGACGCGTGTCGGCATCGGCGTTGCGCAGGCGGGTGAGTTCGACTTGGAGTTCACTCGTCAGCTGGTCCCGCGAAGCGCGATACGCCTCGAGCCGTCGGCGCATTCTCGCGCTCACTTCATTCTTCAAAAGGAGCGAGCTGAGCGGTGCATAGAAGACTTCGTTAATGTAAGCGGAAAGTTCTGCCGGCGCCATCGGCTCGCCCAGCCTCACTAAGGACATCCGTTCGATCGGCATGCCGATCGTCGGCGGGACCGGTGGAAAAAAAATGCGGACTGGCGGCACGTTGACGCCGGGCATTTCCGGGACTCGCTCGGTGTTATAATTGCCCATTGAGCCCGGCGGGCTGAAGGGCTCCGACGGTTGCGGCTGTTCCGCCGGCGCAGCGGTCGCCGGCGCAGCCTCAGCAGCCGAGGATTCAACGGCGGGTGACACGCGGCTGAATGCGAACATCGCCACGAGCATCGCCACCTTCCTGTGCTGTTGGCCAAAACGAGTGATCGGGGAATTCGACATGGGGTGCCCTCTTCCAGCGGGGGGGTTGAGAAAAGCGCGGACAGCTGACGGGGCGGCCACAGGGAAACCTTACCGCGGCGCAACAGCAAACTTCCATAACCGGTTTGCCCGCCGTCATACTTCACCGAAAACTGTCGCGGTGAAGGAAGGGGCAGCCAGCCGGGGTCATCGCTAAACGGCGCAACTCGAAGCGCGCCGGACAATTTATCGCGAAGCAGAAACTGCTTTGGGCAGCTGCCAGTTCTCGTCGAAGAGACCGGCCGTGACCAGCTCTGGAACGGGCGCGCCGGGTTTCACTTTGACGATCGCATAATCGCCCCAGAGCGGAGTTCCGTAGTCACCATTGTAGCCGCGATCCTCGATCGTCAGTCCGGTGTTCAGGACGACGTATTTCGACGGGTTCAGCGGATTCGGGTAAATCATCGCGGGATAATTCTCCTTCGCCGCGAACGTCTCGCCGCCCAGCGTGACGTTTTGCCTGGTCCACTTGAAGGGGAGTTTCCCGTTGAGCTTTGCGATCCATCGATTGCTGCCCGGATCACCGAACAACACGACGTGGTATTTCGCGAAATCCGCTTCGGTCACGTCCTTGTCGTCTTTCACGAACGGATGGCCGCGAAAGAATTTCCCCCAGAGGCGATCGAAACGCGCCATCGTGCGCAGCGCCTGCTGGTTCACCTCCTCGTTCCACGGCGTTCCAGTCGGACGCACGAGCAGAAAGGGATCGAGGAACGCGTCGTCGATCGGACCCTGCAACGCATGGATCTTGTGCAAGCCGGACTCCGGTCCGTTCTTCACGACTTTCCAAACCGCCCCCGTGCGGGCGAGCGTGATCTCCGGTGCGGCTTTCACTTTCAGCACCTGGCCATCGATCTTGATCTCGCGGGCGTTCGTCGTTTCGCGCAGCGCGAGACGCGTGAGATTTTTGGTTTTAAGATCGTACGAGACGCCGCCGTCGTTGCGTTGTGCATCCACTTCGCCGCGCTCGTAGTGCTGGGCGAGACCCTCGAGCGAAACCCAGTGGCTGCGGTTGTACCGCGTGGTGTAGGTGAGGAAACGGATGCGATCCGGAGAACTTTGCCCTTTGTCGCCCCACTCCTTTAAGAAGGCGTCGAGGCGCTGGCGGACGAGCGGACTGGTGCCGTGGCCGGTGGCGAGCGACTGCATCCAAAGCCCGGGGGCGCCTTGGGAGCGAAGGTAGTCAGGATCGCCGACAGACGGGAATCCTTCCTTCTCCAGTTGAGCGCGCGCCCGCAAGGAGGACTCCAGTTGGCCGGGATCGTTTTCGCCGTCGTGCCCGGCGAGCGGGAGATTGTGAATGTTGAGCGCCCACTCGGAGATGTTCTCCCAGATGCGGAGCGTGGAAAACTGATACGGCTTAAATTCCGGATGCTGCTGCGCCGTTCGCGAAACCGTGCCCGCGCCAATCTCAGCGGCGGCAAAGCGGTCAGGATGATGTAACGAAATGTGCCACGCGCCTTCCCCACCCTGGGAAAATCCGCGGAGAATGATGCGCTTGTCATCGATTTTGAAACGCTTCTTCACCGCCGCGATCGACTCGAAGACATCCTGCTCGCCCGCCCAATGCCAGCCGGCGCCATTGATGCGGCCGAAGCAATCGAGTTGGATCTGCCCCTGATCGGCCACGGGAGGATTGCCCGCTCCGCGGCGGTTGAGATGAGCGTAGATGAACTCTGTTTCCGTGGTGTTGTTCTGACGACCATGAAGCCAGACGTAGAGCCGGGTTGGCTTGGTCGGATCGTAATTCTCCGGAAGCGTGATCCCGTAGGGAAGAACGGCGCCGTCGATCTCCGAGGTGTAGGCGTGAATCTGTCTCTTGCCTTCACTCCATTGCGCCTTTCCGGACTGAAGCTGGTGTCCCCGTTCGATTCCCTGATCGAGCGTGGTGAACGCGTGCTCGATCGAATTCTGATTCGCGAACATGTCGGGATTTTCGAGGAGCATTTTCCCGGCGTGAGCGTAGACCTCGACGTCAGTCACGAGCTCGGGATTAGCGCGCTTCGCTCTGAGATCGCGGACCAATGCCTCGATCGCGGTCGTCTTCTCCTTGATCCTCGCGAGTTCTTCAGGCTTCGCCCGAATCGGCGGCGGCGCGGGAGTGGCCGCCGGCCGCGGCGCGGGCGCAGACGGGGAAGGATTGGCGGAAGGCGGCGCCGGGGTGGGCGTTGGCGTTTGGGCGAGAGCAGACTGAAGCAGGAGCGCCAACACGACGGCGGCAGTGGAAAGAGCAGGTTTCATGGAGGGATCTCGGGGGTTGCGAGAGCAGCTGAGGGGTGAGGAGCGCGCCCATGTAGACTCGCTCCCTCCCGAAAGGAAACTGGAAATTCAGCGGACGGAATGCCGGGAACAACCACCCCATGCCCTCAGCGAAATCTGGCATTCGCCCCGTGCGCGGAACGGCCTTTCGAATCTTGGCCATTTGCCCGGAGAGATCCCCCGGTTGAAAGCCAGGCAGTCGCGGACGCGGGAGCGAATTCTTCGCGGCATCTCCAAGCATCTCCCACCTGATGAAGCGTGGGTTTACGCCCACACCGCCCAGGGCGGGCGAACGTATCCGTTTACCTACCCGTGTCGGTTTTTGAAGGTCAGCTCGGCGACGCCGCTTTTGTCGAGCTGCCCGAGACCGAGTGCGACCATCCGGTCGTACTGGAGCTTCGTTGCCGCGGCGAGCGGGAGATTGAGCTTGGCCTCGCAGCCGAGCGTCCAGGCGATGGTGCTGTCCTTCGCCGCGTGCGCCGCCGAAAAGTAGCAGTCGTGAGCGCGCGCCTGCATATCTTCGCCATCCGTCTTTAACACCTGCGAGGCGGCGCCGGTTTGCGCGAACACTTCACGCAGCATGGTGAGATCCAGTCCGAGCGCTTCGCCCAGCCCCAGCCCTTCCGCCAGCGCCGCGGTGTTCATATTCATCACCAGATTCACGAGCGCTTTCAACTGCGCTGCCTGCCCTGCCGGACCGATGTAACGCAACGCCGAACTCAGCTTTTCGAGAAGCGGTTTCAGGCGCTCGAAAGTCACCAGGTTCCCGCCACACATAAGATAAAGCGTCCCGGCGCGGGCCTGCGGGATGGATGAAGCCATGCACGCTTCGATCACCTCGGCCCCGATCGCGCGCACGCGACGTTCGATCTCGACATGGATCTTCGGGGTCACCGTCGCGCAGTTGATAAACTGCTTCCCTCTCGCGCCGACCAGGAGCGAATCACCCGTTTCGGGAAACAGACCGAGCTGCGCGTCGTCGTCAGTAACGACCGTGAAAATCACCTCGGCCGACGCCGTGACGGCTGCGAGCGTCTCGACCGCTTGCGCTCCCAACTCGGTGGCCAGTGCAGTCGCCGCCACGGATTGGACATCGAAAACCGCCGTGATCGAGTAACCGCATTCCCTCAAGCGTCGGGCCATGTTGGCTCCCATTCGGCCGACGCCCACGAACGCAATTTTCTCGAGCATCGTCATAGGAAGTTGGGGCAAGGGTGCGCAAAACTTTTCCTTGCGCCAGCCTCATCAAACAAAGGAAACGCCCGTCGCGCATCCGGAAAGTCAGCCGAATGGAACGCGCGCGTGCGATCGGCAACGGCTGCGAACAACTTGATCCCATCGAACGCCTGACGATTTAGCACGCGGGCACTCGGCGCATTTCGCGAAAGGATAATTCCTAAAAGGATATGACTTTGCCGAACCGTTCGAATTTTCTATTTTGCGTTTCCGACCGGCTGCCTGCTTTACATCACTCCGCCCGGAGCAACCAACCTTCGTGCCCCAATTAGCGTCGTTACCCCCAATGACGACGCCGGGTGTCCCTTAACCTAGTCAGCACCATGTCAAACATACCTCGTTTGTTCAGATCAGGGCGATGCTACCGCATCGTTCTCGCAGGCGTCCTCGGCGCCTTGCTCCCCTCGCTTCAGGCGCAAACTGCGCCAGCGGCCACGCGCGTTCCCACTGCCGCTGAACGGGCCAAGTACGACAGGAACGGCAACGGCGTGCTGGAAGCCGATGAGCAGGCCGCGTTCGAAGCCGGCGAAAAAAGCGACGCGATTGTCCTTACGCCCTTCGAGGTGAATACGTCGCAAGACCGGGGGTATGCGGCTGGCAACACGCTTGCCGGCGGCCGGATTAATACCCCGTTGGATCTCAGTCCGAGTTCCATTCAAGTCATCAACAAGGAATTCATGGATGATTTCGGGATCACGGATTTCGCCGACGCCGCGAAGTGGACGATGAACGTGGATGTCCCCGCGGGCAACGATGCCCCTTTCGGCGGCAGCCGCTTCGAGTATAACGTCCGGGGCGCCGGCGGCGGAGGGAATTATCCGATGCGCGACGGTATTCCCCAATACTTCGTGGCCGACAGCTACAACTCAGAGCGTTTTGAGGTTGTGAGCGGTCCCAACTCCGGAATGGCCGGTCTCGGCAATTCAGGCGGCATGGCAGGGAGCAACAGCAAGCGGGTGCGGTTCGACAACCGTGCCGGGAGTGTGAGCCTGCGCGGGGATAACTTCGGCGGTTATCGCGGGACGCTCGA
>JBDSSU010000363.1:0-3411 GCA_039928635.1 Opitutaceae bacterium
CGATGGGCGGTTTCGCGTTTTGGGCGCCTTCCTTTTTAGTGAGGGTGCATCACATGGATCTTGCGAGTGCCACGGCGTTTTTTGGACAGGCGCTGGTGGTGATGGGACTGCTGGCAACAATTGGTGGGGGTTATCTTGCGACGGCTTGGCAGCGCCGGACGGGAACCGGCTATGCCTGGGTTCTGGCGTTGAGCGCCGTTCTTGCCGCGCCAGCCTCGTACGCGGCGTTCTCGCTGGCCGACCTCGGAGCGGCGAAAACGGCTTTGGCTGCTTCGATGTTCCTGCTGTTTCTCGGCACTGGCCCGGTGAACACCCTCATTTTGGAAACAGTGCCGGTGCGAGTGCGCGCCAGCGCCGTGGCCGCGTCGATCTTTTCCATCCACATGTTCGGTGACTTATGGTCTCCCACACTTCTGGGTTCCCTCTCCGATCGTTGGGGAGATCTCCAACGAGCGTGCCTCTGGGCGCTACCCGGTGCATTGGCCGTGAGCGCGTTCTTCTGGTGCTTGTTGGTGGTGTGGACGAAGCGCACGAAGCCGGCACGCGCTGACGGCTGACGCTATTCCGACCGACTCGCGTAATCAGGCTCGGTCAAGGCTACGCAAGACATCGTCGAGGTCGCGCAGCTCAGCTTTGGGGAAAAACGAATTTATCCTCGTGATCACCTGTTGGATGATCCCGTCGGGACACGAGGCACCGCCGGTAATCAACACCCGCTTCGATGTTAAATCCGCCGGCCAAAGCGGGCGCGATTCCGTCCGCCCGGTACCGCCTCCGGCATAGACAGAGTGCTCCACCGCAGCCGGTGACAGGATGTTCGCCTCGGACTGGATGAAGAAAGCGTGGTCACCCAGCCGCTCCTCACAGAGCCGGAAGAGCTGGTACGTATTGGAGGAATTTTTCCCACCGATCACGAACGCCGCGTCAAGCGGCTCGGAGAGGGCGCGGCTCAGGGCATCCTGGTTTACCTGCGTTGCGTAACAGAGCGTATCCCGACGACTGCTTCCACCCACCCGGTCATCATCGCCAAACTTCACGCGGTAGATCTCGCGCAGGTACTCGATGATCGAGAGCGTTTCATTCATTAACAGCGTCGTCTGATTCACCACGGCAACCCGTTCGAGGTGCTGCGCGACATCGAAGCCCGGAGTGTGTTTCCCCGCGAAGATTTGATAGAAGCGCTTTCGCGTCCCGGGATCATCGCTGACAATAATCTCTCCAAGCAGTCGCGCCTCCTCGAGGTTGCGAACAATCACCGCGTGAGCGTGGCGGCGCGTGTTGGAGAACGTCGCCTTCGTTTCCTCGTGCTCGCTCTTGCCATGAATAATAACCGTGAATCCCTCGCGTCCGTAAGCGCGCGCGGCTTTCCATACTTTTTCGACGAGCATGCAGGTGGCGTCGTACTGACAGACCGCGATGCCTTTTCGCACGAGCCGGCGCTTGTCGTCGTCGGTCGCGCCGAACGCGGGAATGATCACGATGTCCTCGGGCGTCAGCGTGTCCCACAGCAGAGGCACGGCCGGCGCGTCGGTGGCTTTGCGGCCGTCGATCGCGTAGGGCACTCCACGATCCGTCTGGAGATAACGCAACCCGCGCCGCAACAGGTCCTCGTTCACAAAGGGATTGTGGATCAGCTCCGAGAGCATGAAAACGCGCCGGCCCGGATTTTCCGCCAGGGTTTCATAAGCGCGCTCGATGGCGTTTTTCACCCCGAGGCAAAAACCAAAGTGACTCGGGATCACGTAGCGCACCGCGCCAAAATCCAGCGTCACCGGTGCGGCGGCGGTTCGCTCGTGTTGACGGGCCAGCGTCTTGATCGCGGTGCACAATCTGGATTGGTAAAGCGAACTCGCCGCCGCGTCCTGCGCGTAAATCGAGGCGTTTCTTTCCTGCGCCGGCCGGAATTTGTAGATGAAATCGTTTTCCCCGAGATGGAGGTAGGGAATCTCCACCAGATGCGGATCGAGTTCTCCGATGACCGCCGCCAGCGACGGTGCAATCGCGCCGGCCTTGTCCGCGAGACGATCGATCGACTCGAAAACGATCTCCGCATCCCGCGGTGCGCCGTTCACCCGCACGAAAAACACGCGGTGGCTGCGCCCGCCTGCTTCAGTGGAAAAATACTCACCCGGCGCGGTGTGTTCGGCAAAAGAGGCCTCCAGCCGGGACGTCGCCATCGCGAGATCGCTGCCGGTAAACGCCAGCCCGGCCTGAACGCCCAGGCGGCGCACGGCGAGTTGGTTGCTCGCATTGAATGCCAGAATGCAGCACAGCGAAACGGGAGGTGCGTCGAGAACCGGTGTCATGCTTGCGGAGCGGAAAAGTGAGTGACGACCCGCGTGACGGCAAGGGGAAGGGCGGTTCAAGGTCCGCTTCGGCGCCGCAACGCCGTCAAGGTTTCAGCCGTAGGTCAAAGGAGAACAACTCGGGAGTCCCGGGGGTGATTTTCGCGAAATCGGGATGAGTCGGATTGAGAACGTAGTTGAACTCGCCGAGCACAACCGCGCTCGGAACCCGCAGCACCGCACTTCTGCGCTCGCGCGCCCAGGCCGCTCCGAATTCCTGCACGGCCGGAATCGGCGACGGTCCCCGCCAGTTCTCCGGCACGCGCGCGGGCTTTTCGATCACGCTCTCCGGAAGATCAGCGGAAATCGCGACCCAACGGCTCGATTTGAAAACGCCCGTGCCCAGATGGTGCACGAGTATCTCCATCGCGGCGAGGGACC
The DNA here is from genome assembly GCA_039928635.1 of Opitutaceae bacterium. GTDB lineage: Bacteria > Verrucomicrobiota > Verrucomicrobiia > Opitutales > Opitutaceae > DATAKE01. The sequence continues at coordinate 2,727 of JBDSSU010000363.1, forward strand.
GTGATTCCGAGCAATAAACAACCTGCACGCCCGGCGGATTCCAACGACCGCCGTAGCGAAAGGGGCCTTCCCCGGAAAACGGTTTCGCGGCATGCACTTCCCGACAGATCCGCCAAACGCGCCGGGTGCTCACCATGGGATCCCGTGTTCGATGCGCCCGATCAAATCTTCGACCGCTCGTGCCCCCGGCTCGGTGCGGGCAAACTCGAGTGCGGTGCGGCTGCCGAAAGCCGGCAGGGGCGTATTCAGCCACTGGCGGGTATCTTCGTGGGTCAGGAAAAGTTGTTTCGCGCGATCGTAGAGCCGCATCACGCGCACGGCCCGCTCGCCTTCGGGCAGGCTGAGGCGGGACTTGGTCGCGACCCGCCGCGCATAGGTGCGGGGCGGGATGTGCACGAGGCGGGCGAGTTCATCGACCGTGAATCCCGCTTCACGCCCGAACTCGACCAGATCGGTGACGGGCAATCCTTCCTCGACGCGCATGGCGCTCTGGTGGTTGTCGTGCAGCGCTTGATCGGCGTTTTTGGCCGCCGCGGTTTTCTTCTTCATGCCGGTACCATGCCTTTCCTTCCTCCCTCCGCAAGCACGAATGCCAAATGGCAATTCATTTTGTGCCAAATGCCGAAACCGTGGCGTCCGTTATTTTGTCAGTACAAACCCGCTTTCGGCCAGCCGGCGTCCGTTG
>JBDSSU010000364.1:0-5562 GCA_039928635.1 Opitutaceae bacterium
GGCTCAATTTCTCGAAAAACATCGCGAGCTACATCGTGTTCCTCGCGGAGAACACCGGACTTGCTTCGGCCGCAACGTGCGCGGGAGCGCGTCAACTGCTGCAGCGTTACACGACGCTGGCCGACATGTTGGGCGACGTTTCCAAATAAAAGAATCAGCCCGTGTTCTGCTCCCAGATGCCCACCCACTTTGTCATTCCTCGCTTCGCTCCTGATGAACGCGGCGAAGTTTGTCATTCTGAACGCAGTGAAGAATCCACTGGGACACTCGCACCGCGCGATGGGGTACGCAGCTCCTGCTGGATCCTTCGCTGCGCTCAGGATGACAATTGGGTAGGGAGAGATTCGTTCATCGGACGAATCACCCCACGCCTCGCGTTGGTCCCGGTCTCAGAATGACAGAAATCTCTCCCCCTGAATTTTTCCTCCGATGGCCACCCGCCCTTTCATCCACGAAGATTTCCTCCTCACCACCAAACAGGCGCGCGAGCTTTATCACCGCTATGCGGAGCCGGAGCCGATCTTCGACTACCACTGCCATCTTCCGCCGCAGCAGATCGCGACCAATCACCAGTTTGCCGATCTGAGCGAGCTGTGGCTGGGCGGGGATCATTACAAGTGGCGCGCGATGCGGACCAACGGAGTGTCAGAACGTTTCTGTACGGGGGACGCGTCGCCGCGCGAAAAATTCCAAGCGTGGGCGGAAACAGTGCCCCAGACCTTGCGCAATCCGCTCTACCACTGGACGCATCTCGAGTTGAAGGCGTTCTTCGGGGTGAACGAACTGCTCAACGAAAAGTCCGCGGAGAAAATCTGGAAGCACGCGAACAAGCTGCTGCCGAAGCGCCGCACGCATGACTTGATCACGATGGCGAACGTCGCGGTCATCTGTACGACCGACGATCCCGCGGACTCGCTGGAATTTCACGCGAAGATCCGCGCGAGCAAATTGACAACCCGCGTTTATCCCGCGTTCCGTCCGGACAAGGCGCTCGCGGTGGGCAATCCCGCGGGGTTCAACGCCTGGGTCGCCAAACTCGCGGTGGCGGCGGGCGTGGCAAATGAGATCAAGTCCTTCGACGACCTGCTCTCCGCCCTGAAAAAACGGCACGATGATTTTCACGCCGCCGGATGCCGTCTTTCCGACCACGGCCTCGAGTCCGCGTTGTCCGAGCCATGCACGCATTCTCAGGCGAAGATGATTTTCGACGCGGTGCGCGGCGGGCGCGCGGCCTCGGCCGAGGAGGCGATTCGTTACGGCTCCTACCTGATGCTGGAGTTTGGCCGATGGGATGCCGCCCGCGGCTGGACCAAGCAGCTCCATCTCGGAGCGCTGCGGAATAACAACAACCGCTTGCTCTCCACGCTCGGGCCCGACACGGGTTTCGATTCAATCGGGGATTTCCCGCAGGCGGCCGCGCTGTCGCGGTATCTCAACACGCTCGATTCCACGGACCAGCTGCCGCGCACGATCATCTACAACGTGAACCCGGCGGACAATTATGTCTTCGGCACGATGATCGGAAATTTCCAGGACGGCTCGATCCCGGGGAAGGTTCAATTCGGCACCGGCTGGTGGTTCGTCGACCAGAAGGAAGGCATGGAGTGGCAGATGAATGCGCTGTCGAACCTCGGTCTGCTCTCGCGCTTCGTCGGCATGATCACGGATTCACGCAGCTTCGTGAGTTACCCGCGTCACGAGTATTTCCGCCGCACCTTGTGTAATCTCCTCGGGGCCGACATGGCGCGGGGCGAGATTCCGGGCGACCTGAAGCTCGTGGGGAACATGGTTCGCAACATCTGCTTCGCGAACGCGCGCAAGTATTTCAACCTCGAGCTCGCGCCGGAGTTTGCGAAGCGGAAATAGTTCGCTGGCGGGCGGCGACGGGCCCCGCCTTTTCGCGGAGCGGCCGAAGTCACCCGAGCCGCAGCCATGGCGGTGCCACTCAAACGGCCGACCTCTCTCCAAGTTCATCTCCGGTCCGCCCAACGGGTGAAACGACGGAAGGACGCGGATCCGGTCTTGATCCGTGCTCATCGGGTCGCCCGGCCAGTTGGCGAATCCGGGGGTTAATATAACTTTCCCGGAGGATTTTCGCCTTAAAAGCCGAGCGCGTGCGGCAGCGCAAGCGACAGCGCCGGCCAGTAGGTCACGAGGAGGAGCACCACGAGCATGGCGAAGAAAAACGGCAGCAATGGCCGCCAGACTTTCGCGATCGTCGTTCCCGCTACTCCGCACCCGACGAAGAGGCAGCTGCCGACGGGTGGGGTGCAGAGGCCGAGGCAAAGGTTGAAAATCAGGACGAGGCCGAAATGCAGGGGACTCATCCCGAACTTCTGCACGACTGGCAGCAGGATTGGGGTGAAGATCAACACCGCCGGAGTCATGTCCATGAACGTGCCCACGATCAGCAGCAGCAGGTTGATGATGAGCAGCAGCGCGATCTTGTTTTCCGTGAGCGAGAGGAGCGCGGCGGTGATCGTTTGCGGGATGTTGGCGGAAGACATCACCCACGACATGCCCATCGAGGTGCCGACGAGCAGCAGCACGATGGCGGTGGTCGCGGCCGCGTCGGTAAAAAGCCGCGGCAGTTCGGCCCATTTGATTTCACGGTAGACCATGACCGAGAGGACGAAGGTATAAGCCACGGCGATCGCGCTCGCTTCCGTCGGCGTAAACCAGCCGAGGATGATGCCGCCCATGACGATCGCGACGAGCAGCAGGCTCGGCAGCGCGGAGAAGAGGATTCCAAGAGCGGCCGAAAAGCCGACCTTTTCGCCGACCGGGTAGCCGCGGTGCTTCGCGAGCACGGCCACCACGCCCATCAGGGCGAGGCCGAGCGCGATCCCAGGCAGGTAGCCGGCGAGAAAAAGCGCGGCGATCGAGACGCCGCCGCTGGCGAGCGAATAGACCACCATGATATTGCTCGGCGGAATCAGCAGGCCGATCGGTGCGGAGGAGATGTTGACCGCTGCGGCGAACTCCCGGTTGTAGCCTTCCCGTTTCATCATCGGGGCCATCGTGCCGCCGATGGCGGCGGCCGCGGCGACGGCCGAGCCGGAGATGGAGCCGAACAGCATGCTTCCGAGGATATTCACGTAGGCGAGTCCGCCGGGAAAACGGCCCACGATCACCTTCGCAAGATCGATGAGGCGGCGGGCGATTCCCCCGCGGTTCATCAGCTGGCCCGAAAGAATGAAAAACGGAATCGCGAGCAGCGCGAAGCTGTCGAGTCCCGTGGCCATGCGCTGCGCGATCACCGTGCTGGCGGCTGCAGGATCGAGCGACATGAGCAGGGCAGCCAGGGCGGCGGAGCCGATGGCAAACGCGATGGGTACGCCGGCGAACAGCAGCACGGCGAAAACGAGAGCGAGGACGATGGCTTCGTTCATGTCAGTTTAACCCCGAGGAGTGTTCGGCCGCCACCGCTTCGCCGCGGAGGGCGTCGGCCAGGGCGAGGGCGCTGTAGAAAACGATGAAGACGCCCGCGAGCGGCACGGCGAGGTAGACGAAGCCGAGTTTCACCTGCAGCGCAGCGGATTGCTGTCCGAGGGAAAGTTGAATCCACACCAGCCGGCCGCCGCCTCCCACCAAGACCGCGAGGGCAAACAGCAGCACGGCGGAGTGCACGATAATTTCGGAGAGGCGCTTGCGGGCACCCTCCAGGCGGGCGGTGACGAGATCGAGGGCAAGGTGGGACTTTTTGCCGACCGCATAAGCGGATCCGAGCAGACCAACCCAAATCATCATGTAACGGGCCAGTTCCTCGGTGTAACTCGAGGGTTGGCGGAGGATGAAACGGGAGAACACCTGCCAGAGAACATTAATTACCATCACCGCCATGAGCAGACAGATGGCGGTGCCCAGCAGGCGGTCGACGGCGTGGCGGAGCGCTTTCATGGCTTCACCTCCGCGATGCGCCGATCGAGCGGCCCGACGACTGGATCCTGCCGCGCGGTTTCACGCAGCTCGGCGACTTTTGCGGCGAACAATGCCTTGTCCGGCCGGATGATTTCCACGCCGGCTTTTTCCACGGCGGCGAGCGATTCGGCGGTGGAGGCGCCCCAGAGTTTGCTTTGGAAAACCGCCGATTCATCCGCGGCTTCCTGCAGCCAAACCTGTTGTTGCGGCGTAAGGCTGCTCCAGAAATGCGTGCTGATGATGATCACGTCGGGAACGCTGGTGTGTTCGTCGAGCGAGTAGTATTTGCACACCTCGTAGTGGCGGGAAAGGTGGTAGCTGGGGGGGTTGTTCTCCGCGCCGTCCACGACGCCCTGCTGGAGAGCGGTGTAAAGTTCGCCGAAAGAGATCGGGGTGGCGGAAGCGCCGAACGCCCGGATCAGCGAGAACGCCATGGGGCTTTCCTGCACGCGAATCTTCATGCCCTTAAGATCCTCCGGGGTGCGGACGGGGCGCTTTGTATAGAAACTGCGGTCCCCGGAATCGTAATAACACACCCCGCGGATGAATTTCGCCTGCGGGGAGACGAGAATCTCCCGGCCGATCGGGCCGGCGAGCACCGCCTTCTTGTGCGCTTCGTCGCGAAACAGGTAGGGCAGGCCGAAAACCTTGAATTCCGGTGCGAAACCTTCGAGCACGCTCGCGGAGATCTTCGTCATCGCCAATCCGCCGAGTTGCACCAGCTCAACGCACTCCCGCTCGCTGCCGAGCTGGGCGCTGGGGTAAACATCCACTCGCATGGTGCCGCCCGATTTCTCGGAAAGCCGCTGGGCGAAAAACACCATGCCTTTATGCACGCTGTGCTGCTGATCGAGGCTGTGGGCGAGCTTGATGACCTTGACGTCGTGCTGGCCTCCGCAGCCGGCCACGACCCAGAGCAGCGTCAACAGCGCCGGGAGTCTCCAGCCCGGCCGGGATCGCGAGCGGCGGACGGATGGGGGTGTCGCGCCCGCGCCGTCGATGGGGAAATTTCGATTCATGGTGGTGGGATAACCGGCGACGCGACGGCGACGCGGAGGGAAGCCGCAAACGATTGGAGCGGAGGGACGGCCCTGTCGAGCGCAACGGCGTGTGAGTCGCGACCGCGGTCGCGAAATCTTCTTCCGACGCGAACGTGCGTGACGAAGGGGTGCGGCCCACGACACGACTCCACGTGGCTCGGGAGAGTCGACGCCGTCCGCGTCGCGGGGCAATGCGGCGTCAGAGTTCGGGCTCCCCCTGATGGGGGTTTCAGGGCCGCTGGACCGCACTGATCCCCGGTGGCCCGGTCTGCCATGGTGGCGCCGGGAAATCCGGACGTCGCCTTATCGCATTAATGAAATTCAGCCGTTGGACTTTCCTTTTCGGATTCGGAGCCGCTTTGGCGCTCTCCGGCCCCGTCACGTTTGCGCAGTTAAAGCTGGATGACGAGGTCCCGCGGGTCCTCACCGCGACCGTTGAGGAGACCGCGATCGCTCCACCCGAGCGCCAGATCCAGATGGCCGTTTTTATCCCCGAGCCGGCCACTTATGGTCTGATCGGTGCCGCAGGTTTGGTGCTTTTGCTCCTCGTTCGCCGCGTGCTGACCCGTTCGGCTGCGCTGGCGGGTTGAGAGAAGCGGAG
>JBDSSU010000365.1:0-2633 GCA_039928635.1 Opitutaceae bacterium
CGGCGCACGCAGGAGCAACGAGGCTTGGAGCGCGGCGACCATGATGAACGCGCGTACCGCCGACGGAGCCGCGCCAGTGATGTCGACGTAGAGCCACAGCGCGGCGAGGCCAATGATGAACTGGAGCAAGCGTGGCAAACGCAGGAGGCTAAGCAGCGCCTGTAGTCCGCCCGCGATCACCGCCACGTGCAGTCCGCTGATCGAGAACATGTGCATGGTGCCGCTCTGCATGAAGAGCTGGTCCTGTTCGTCGCTGAGTTCTCCCTGCTGCCCGAGCATCATCGCCCGCAACACCGCCACCAGTGCGGGTTTCTTCCCAGCTACGCCAAGACCAAGCGTGTTGGAAAACCGCTGGGCCATGACCGCACAGAAACGATAGTAGCCATGGGCCGCGCTTTCTTGTGAGAGGATCCGGCCGCGAGTAAACCGGAAGTTCACTCCGGCGCCGGCGAGATAGGCGTCGAAAGAACCGCCCGGTGGATCGCGCGGGAGCGTCTCCACGATCCCCCGGGTTGAAATAATCTCCGAGCGCAGTGGAGCGGCCTGATTCGGTCGCAGCACGAGTGAGAAATAGAGTTTCTGGGCGGCGAGTTCGGCGAGCGGCGCATCGCCGCGGACGACGGTGGCCAGCCCCGAAACTTTTTTGGGATCGGTCGGCGTGAACACACGATCGAGGCGCAGCGTGAGCCGCGCTTCGCGGGGTGGGAGGGTTTCCCACGCGGACAATCGTTGCCGCTGGACGGCGTAACTTGCGGCGCCCGCCAGGAACAGCGCAGCGCTCATGGGAAATGCCCACCGTGCCGGGGCTCGCCACGCCGACCAGACCGCAAGCAGCGTCAGCACCAACGCAATTCCGAGCAACCAGCCCGCAGGGAGAAAACCGCCGATTTTTCCCGTGGCCAACCCCGCCATGAGAGGAAGCGCGAGCCACAACAGCGGAGCGCGATGTCCGAGGACTCTGCTCGTCATGGCTGAACCGGGAGCCGATACTGAATCCGAATGAGCGCTGCCTTCAGGAGTTTTGATAACTGCGGATAAGTGATCATAGGTGATTTCGACCCATGTCCGCCGACCAAACTGATCTCTTCGGCGATCCCGCCGCGATCCTCTCTGCCCCAGGCGCTGCCACTCGCCCGCCCGCGAATCAGCCGCTGGCCGCCCGCATGCGACCGCGCCGGCTGAGCGAGGTCGTCGGGCAGGAGCATATCCTGAAACCGGGCAGCCTGCTTCCCCGGCTGGTCGGGCAGAACCGGTTCGGATCGCTCATCTTCTACGGTCCGCCTGGTTGTGGAAAAACCAGCATCGCGGAAGCGATCGCGCATGAAACGAAAAGCCGCTTCGTGCGCGTGAACGCCGTGATGTCGAACGTCGCAGAACTGCGGGAGATTCTCGCGACCGCCCGGCGTATTCCAGATGCCGGGACAATTTTGTTCATCGACGAGCTGCATCGTTTCAACAAATCACAGCAGGATCTTTTGCTGCCGGACGTCGAGGAAGGAACGGTCCGTTTGATCGGCGCGACGACCCACAATCCAGGGTTCTATGTGAACCCGCCGCTGCTCTCCCGGAGTCATCTGTTTCGCCTCGAACCGCTGAGCGCGGAGGCGGTGGCGGGCGTGTTAAGGCGGGCACTCGCAGACGTGGAACGGGGAATGGGCGGCCGCAACGTCAGCGCGGACGATAAAATGCTCACGGACCTGGCGGTGCTTTGTGATGGCGATCTTCGGCGTGCGTTGAATGCGCTGGAGGTGATCGTCCTCGGTTTGCCGGAGGGTGCCGCGATTGCGCCGGGTGATCTCGAGGTTTTCGCGCGCGAGCGCCGCATTCGCTACGACGCGGATGAAGACGAACACTACGACACGATTTCCGCGTTCATCAAAAGCTGCCGGGGGAGTGATCCCGACGCCGCGATGTATTGGCTGGCAAAGATGCTCGCCGGCGGAGAGGACCCGCGTTTTATCGCGCGGCGACTCGTGATCCTCGCGAGTGAAGATGTTGGCCTGGCCGACCCGCAGGCCCTCCCGCTCGCCGTGGCCGCGCACCACGCCTGTGATTTCGTCGGGTTGCCGGGGGCGGAACTCACGCTGGCACACGCGACGCTCTACATCGCCACGGCGCCAAAGAGCAATTCTGCGACGCTGGCGTTGGGCGAGGCCCATCGCGTCTTGAAAGAAGAACCCGTGCAGAAAATTCCCGCCGCTTTGCGAAGCAAGACCGGACAGGCGAACAAGCGAATGGGGCAGGGCGTCGGCTACCAATACTCCCACGATTTTCCGGAGAATATTTCCGGTGACGATTACCTCGAGAGACCGCTGACGCTCTACACGCCGAAGACGGCCGGTTGGGAGGCGAAGATCGCGGACCGCCTCGCACGATGGCGGGAGTTGAGAGCCAACGCTTCCCGCTCTGCCAGGTAGGATTCCTCTGCGCCGGAAAAATCACCGGGAGTCCATCGGGGATTCCCTGATGAATTCTTGGGAGCGTCCTGCTGCATCCTTGGACATGCAGTGCGGTCAATTTTGAACCAGCTCCCGAGTGGAGCTAAATCCAAACCTACTAAGAACACATGAAACCTGCCTCTATCATTAAAATCGGTCTCGCCACCGTTCTCCTGCCCTTCGCGGCGTGGGCAC
>JBDSSU010000366.1:0-6780 GCA_039928635.1 Opitutaceae bacterium
CATCATAGAGCAGAGCAATGGTCTCTTTCGCCGGGACGTTTGCGCCGCGCACGAGCGTGTCGCTCATCAGCTCATAGATTTCAGGCAGGGCCGGCGACTGCGTCCGCCCGACGAGGAGTGGAGCCATTATCTGTGAGACTTGCTCGTCACTGAAGCGGTCACCGGTCGTGGAAGCGGCGGCGAGACTCGCCTGGTAACGGATGCGCGCAAGTTCCAGGTAAGCGCGAGGACGCTCCACCTTCGCGGTCGTCGCCGCGGTGAGAAATTTCTCGGCGCGATCGTCGTGGCCCGCGGAAAGTTCTTCGAGTCCAAGCGCCGCGAGCAATCGCGGGTCACGTTCGCCCCGTACGTAAGGCGCGATCAAGGCCGTGTGCGCCGCCGCAGGTTGGCCGGCCAGGCGAAGCGCCTCGCCTTTGACGCGACCGATCTCGGCCTGGGTCGCCTCGCGCAGCGCGATCAACGGTGGCCGCTCGATCGACTGACCCTTGGGCAGGCGCCACTCGAGGGATTTATAGGCAGTGAATTGCTGATAACCCCGCAGAATTCCCAACATGTCCTGATAGCTTTTATTGAAGCACTCCCTGAAGAGCTTCTCCGTCACAGGCTCCTTTTGGATGCGCAGCAGTAAGGTGATCAGTCCCTTTTGATAGCGCTGGCCTTCGCCATAGAGGCACAGGTGGACGAACGCCTGGGATTGTTTTGCCCAGATGCTGCCCAACGGATTGGTCGCGGTGCTCGACCCGCGCTCGATGGAAAACATCTCCTGCAACGGCATCAGGGCGCGACCTTCGAGCGCTTTGTTGAAATCGCGGTCCTCCACTCCACCCGAGAGCGAAGCGAGGTTGGGATCCTCCAGCTTCGCAAAGGTGATGGTGCGGGAATCAAACGTCATCCCCATGAATAACTGAGCCAAACCTTCCTCGAACCACGCCGGGAAACGCGGCTGGGCCCGGCTCATCAGATGCCGCAGATACTCACGGTAGAGTTGTTTGTAAGCGTCGACCTCCATCTCGCCGGAATTCGCCCCGGGAACAGCGGCATCGGCATCGGCTGCCTCCGCATCCGCGGCCACCGGCGCCGGGGCGCCAGCCGGCGCGTCCGCCAGATTTGAAAGCTGGATCGTTTTCGCCTGGAAATCCAAAACGATGGCCGCCTTTTCCCTTTCCTGGAGCAATAGGCTCGCACGTCCGGTGTCCGGGGAATTTCCGATCCGCGGGGCGAACGCGTCAAATTTTCCGCCGCGACCGCAGATGATGAGCGAGATGGGCTCTCCCGTTTTCTGCTGCAGCCCGCGCCACACGACATCCACGGCAAAATTAAAACTCTGAAAATCCTGGATGAGTTTTTGCGTGTCCCGATCGGAGGCGTTCGTGAGAACCTCAAAGCCGGGAATTTCTGCGTAACGCCAGCGTTCGGGCGGCGGCAGGTCACGACTGTCCGTGACCACGACCCTCGGCAGCTCGATGATCGGACCGGTTGGCGCTTCCTGCGCCAACCCCATCGAGCCCAGCAGGCAGCCGAGGACAACGAGGAGCAGACCCGGCGAGCGGTGAAGCGAACGGTGCATTATCCGCGAGCGGTGTTTAAAGAGAAACTATGCGCCTGACGCCGATTTCAGGAGCATCAGGAAGACGCCGACAATCGCGCCGGAAAGCACACAGCAGACGATGAAGCCGATCGTGTCGGCGCGATCCCATTTGCAAAACTCCCAATTCGAACCCGGCAGGAGTTTCGTTTGATCGAAGCGAGTGGGGTTGCGCCGGGTCTCCTCCATGGCAGCCACCTCGAGTTCGGGCGTATCGCCGACCGGCGTCTTCATTTTTCCATAGAACAATGCGACGCGCGCCGGATCGGTCGGCCGGGTGAGAAGGCTGACGACGACGATCACGAGAAATGGGAACAGGGCATCGACGAAGAACTGCACCGTGAAGCGCTGGTTCGGCGTCAGGGCTTTGATGTCGTAACCGAGTTTACCCAACAGCCAGGCTTCGACGTTGAACCGGTTGAGCCCACCCTTGGCCACGAGCGGACTGGAGAGATCGTCGGCGCGTTGATGCACCACAGCGTCGAAATACAAGCCGGTGCCCGGTTTCGTGCTCATCTCGGTGAGACTCGAATTCGTTTTCAACGACGGAATCGTGGAGACGGAATAAGGAACGACCAAAATCAAGAGGGTGGAGAAAATGACGCAGCACCAGACCGCGGGGGCGGTGACGCGACGCCACCAATAAATCATCAGCACGGCGGCGCCGAAGGGGATGTTGACCGTGAGGACAATCTTCACGATCGAGAAAAAGTCGCCCATCAAAAGCGCCGAGACCGTGCCCAGAATGAGGACCGCCACAATGGTGCACCGCGCGTAGAAAACCCCCTGCGCCTGGCTGATGTCCGGCCAGATCTGCCGGTAGACATTCCGGACGAAGAGCGACGCGATCGCGAGCGCCTTGGCCGCCAGCGTTGACATCGTGCCGGCCAGCACACCCGCCAGCATCAGGCCAATCAGCCCAGGCCCGAGCAGCTGGTTGGACATCGCGCCCCAGGCCGAATCCGGATCGGAAAGGCCACCCACGCCAAAGACCGCCACCGCAATCAAACCGGAAAACGCCCACATGATAATCATGAGGCGCTTCAGGTAATTGCCGGAAACTCCGCTGCGGGCCGCGAACTCGTTTTTCGCCGAACCGCAGATTCCCATGTTATGGCTGAGACCGGCGTTCTGCACGATACTCACCAGCAAGATGGCCACGAGCGCCACCACCGTGAACTGATCGGAGCCCGTCGCTCCAAACAGATCGAACATTCGCTGCGGCACTTTTTCGCTGAGCGCCCCCCAACCTCCGATCGCCTTCAGTCCGGTGGGGATCAACAGCAGTGAGAAAACGATGATCAAAATACTCTGGAGCCCCTCATTGACCGCGGCGGCGGACATGCCGCCGAGCACGATATACGTGCCAACCACGATCGAAAAAAGGACGTAGAAAACCGTGGGATTGAGGACGGTGATGTAACTGTTCAATTCCCCCCGGGTGTTGCGCTCACGCAACGTGTCGAGTCGCGCCTTCGCGTCGCCCGTCTTCGCCGCCGCGGTGTTCTCCTTCTCGAGTAGCTTCAATTCGCGGTAGCCGTCCACCGAGGAGCGATTTTCCGCCGTCCACGACTCCGGCGGTTTCACCACGAGCGAGGAGGCAATCTTGTAGGCCGTGACGTTGCCAAAACCCAGGAAAACGCAGGCCACCAGGATCTGAAACAACGCGTAGAACATGCTCAGACCGCGGCTGGCAAAGCGGTCCTCGAACAAATCGGAAAGCGTCGTGAGCCGAACGCGACGGAACCAGACATTCATGAACCAGAAGTACGGGTTCATGAATACGGTCTGAAAGGAAAGCCATGAGCCGGGCGCGCCTTGCTGGTACACAAAGCTCGCGGTGCTCACCGCGCCCTGCGGTTCGGTCGCATTCCCGAAGTTCAGGAAGAACTGGTAAAGCTTACCGAGCTTTCGCCCCGCGAGGAAAAAACCCTCCTCGTTGCCCGAGGCCTTGGAGGCAAACTTGCCGATCACGACCACCGCGACGAGGTAGCCTAAGATGATAAGAAGATCGAGGAGGTGGAGACTACCGAAGACGGTCATAGGGGAGGAGGGGTTGGCGCGAAAGTTGGCGGCGACGGTCGGGCTCAGCGAGCAAACTTCCAGCGAGCTGCGATGGGGGTGATCATTATTTTTGGCTCGCGAAACAAAAGCTCTCGCGCACTTGCTGCACTGGAACCGTTGTACTTCGAATAAAAACCGTTGCCTTTCCTTAGGACCGGCGAAAAGTCGGACAGTCCGGATGCCCCCCTCTCCCCCCACCCTACGCTCTCTTGCCGCCGTGCTCGGCTTGTCACGAACCACGGTTTCAGACGCGTTGCGCGGCTCGCCGCGCGTCGATCCCGCCACCGCCGCGCGCGTGCACAAAGCGGCCAGCGACGCCGGTTACCGGCGCAATCCGCTCGCGGGCGCGCTGATGTCCGAATTGCGACGGTCCCGCGGCACCACCTTCCGCGGCGTGCTCGCGGCGGTCGATTTGAACGAGCCGGATTCGCCCGTTTCAGCGCGCTACCACCGGGAACTTGTGCTCGGAGCCGAAGCCCGCGCCGCCGAACTCGGCTTCAAGGTGGAAAAATTTTTCGCGAATCGCGGCGGCCTCTCGGTCCACCGGCTCGACTCCATACTTCAGTCCCGCGGAATTCACGGGGTGATTTTGCTGCCCTCTTGGGACGAACCGGATTTGTCGAAACTCGATTGGTCACGGTATGCCGGCATCTATACGGATTACATTATCGAGCGTCCCGCGCTTCATTCAGTGTGCTCGGACCTTTATCGCTCGCTGATGAGCGTCCTCCAACGCTTGTCGGAACTCGGCTACAAGCGTCCGGGGATTTTTCTCATCAAGCATCACGATGAGCGGTTGCAGCATCGTTGGGAGGCAGCTTTCCGCGTTTTCCTCGCCAGCCACCCGTCCATCGAAAACATCCCGCCGCTGATTACCGAAGCGCTCACGAGTGCCCAATTCACGACGTGGTTCAACCGGCACAAACCGGACGTCGTGATTGGCCATAACACCGATGCGATCGACTGGATGGAGGCGGCGGGCGCAAAAATTCCCGCCACCGGCTTCGTCTGCCTCAACGTCCTTACGAAGACACGTCCTTGCGCTGGTTTGGATCTGCTTCCCCGGATGCTGGGCGGACGCGCCGCCGAGTTGCTCATCGCCCAGCTTCATCGCAATGAAACCGGCATCCCGGAGTGGCCGGTGACGGCCACCCACCCCGCACGCTGGGTGGACGGACCGACCGTGCGCCGACCGTTGAACGCTCCCGACCTCATCGTGGAATAGCGTTTGCCCGCCCGGAGCAGGACGCGTTCCCGGAAATGAGCCGCTGCTCTGCGCTGGTCGCCCATCACGGGCAATCGCGGCTCATTGCTTAACGGGCTCGCACTTCGGACGCGTCTCCGGGTCTCTGCTTGTTCCTCATGGCAAAGACCTCCAAGCCCAGCTCCGCCTCAAAAATCCCGTGGCGCGCCATCATCATCGTCGTCGTCATCTGCGTGGCGGCGGGATTGCTCGCTTGGAAATTCGATATCGAAACCGTGCACGACTACGCCTCGGGTCTAAACGCCGCGGTCGTCTTTGTCCTGCTGACCCTGCTCCCGCTGGTCGGTTTTCCGGTCACGGTGCTGCACGTGGTTGTTGGCATGCGTTTCGGCGTTCCCCTCGGTCTGAGCCTGGTCGCAGTCTCGATTATTCTGCAGCTGCTCGCGAGCTACGCGCTCGTCCACCTCTTCCGGGCGAAATTTGCCCAACGACTCGCGTCGGTTCGAAAGCGGATCCCGAAGGCTGCGCACGGCTCCATGTGCCTTTTCACGATGCTGCTGCCGGGCGTCCCCTACTTTGCAAAAAATTATGTGCTGCCGCTTTTAGGCGTTCCGCTGCGCACCTTCCTGCTCGTTTGCGCGCCGATCCACATCGCGCGCTCCAGCGTCGCGATCATTTTTGGCGACAAAAGTGACGATCTCACGCCGGCCCGGATCATCGGGTTGAGCGTATATTTTTCCCTTACGCTCTTCGTCTCGTGGTGGATGTTCCGCCGGATACGTTCCCAAATGGATGATAAAAAGCCGCGTGCTCGCGCGAGCGCTCAGGCGAAAGCGGCCTGAGATTGAATTTGCCGAGCACCCTGCGGAACGCCGCAGCTGATTTTGGGTCTAGAACCGGGCGTCATTTCGGCGCATAAGCCATGCCTCCCGATCACGAATTTGGAACTCCGCAAGTCGACGTCCACAAGCGCACCACCAAGGTGAATTTCAGCGTCGTTGGCGCCGTGATCCTTTTCCTCCTCATCGGTGCGGCCGCCCTTTTCTGGTTCTGGCAACGTTCCTAGGCGGAACCGCGGCGAGAGTTGACGGTGCACCTCGCTGATCTTCCCCGCTGAACATGCCGGACGTCCGCATCGGCATCTCGGGGTGGACTTATATTACGCTCCTTGGCGCGGTGTGTTTCAATTTCAACCCCGAACGCCTCGCCGCCTTTTTGAAATCCTGCCGCACGACACAAAAAGCGCCGCGGCCTTCGCCCGCCGGCACGACGACCATCTGAAATACGGCAGCTGGACCAAAACCGACCGGAATCGCCCGCTGCGCCACGCGATCGAGCTCCGCCACGAATCCTTCAAGTGCCCCGAATTTATTTCGCTGCTCCGCCAGCATAACATCGCGCTGGTCGTCGCCGACACCGCCGGCAAATGGCCGCTGATGGACGATGTCGCCTCCGATTTCATCTACGTCCGGTTGCACGGGTACGCTGAACTCTATGTCAGCGGCCACAATCGGCGGCGACCTCCAAGACTCGCAAGCGACGGAGCGATTCAAGGCGTGCGCCGCACCCGACTCAAAAGCGCTCACCGCGCTGAACGGCTGGTCTTTTTCCCACGGAGGACGGGAGAAATTTCGCGCACCACCTCGCGGGCGGGCTTGTCTCGCCGAAGACCGAGAAATACCGGCTGTCGCAGCGAACCTTCATCAGTCCACTCGGAGAAGCGCACCTGACAAACCAGCTCTGGTCGAATCCAGCCCACTGTTTTCATCACCGCGGCGGTCATGCCGACGCCCCAGCGCGAGCGACCTCGTGGGAGATTTTCGAAGGGCGACGCCGGAATTCGCCGCTTCTCGAACTCCCGATGCAATGAAGCCAGCAGAGCGCCATTGAAGCCTGCTCCGACTTTTCCGGCATATTGCAGTTTCCC
>JBDSSU010000367.1:0-10158 GCA_039928635.1 Opitutaceae bacterium
CGGATCGACAAGAAGGACGAGTATGCCGTGATCGAGTGGGGGACCGAGGGCATCGCGGTTCGTTCGTCCACCACCGATTTGGAGATCGCCCGGGCATTGGCGGTCGCAGGTTTGCATGAGATCGAGGAACTGGTCGCCGATGAGATTTCCCCGCTTCCGAGCCAGGTGCGTGAACCCGCGGAAACGGGTGCCGATGCCGCCGGTGGAACGGGTTTTACCCGCCGCCAAGTTCAAGGGTCGGGGAATGGAATCTCATTTTCGAATGGTGGCGGCAGCGATGCCGCGAGCCGGGGAACAAAACCTCCCGCCACTGCCTTGCGCGCCGGACCGAGCCGACCGCTCGCCCTGGTTTTTAAAACGAAGAGCGCAGGATTGGCCTTCCAAGCTTTCTGGCTCGAGCCGGACAAAAAAAGGCACCCGGCACTGGGGCCGGATGCGCATTCGAATGGGAGTGGGCATGTGTCATCGGGCGAACGCGCGAAGCTCATCGGTCTCGCCGCCTACGCGCGGAAAGCGCATTTCCATTACAATCAGGAGACCGGCGTTTACCTGATGGAGTCGCTGGTCGAGATTCCCAATTTCCTCAAGACCGTGCTTCCGGCGTGGCGGCGGCTTTTCATGGTCGAGCTCGACGACAAAGCCGCCAATTTGCTCAAGGGAACCCGGCTGGTGGAAGTGGAAGCGGTGGCGGAGCGGGCGACAGCGGGTGGTAATGGTTCCGGCACCGACGGCGCTGGGTTGAACCTGCGCTGGATTTTCCGGGCCGGCGAAAGAATGCTGACCGACTCGGAAGTGAACGCTTTGCTGAAACGCGGCGGCCAACCGGTGATCCTGCCGAATCTGGGAATCGTGGCACTCGCGGCGGAGCGCTGGGAATCCTTCAACGCCTGGCAGAGAAACGTCGAGGAGACCCATGGCGAAGGGACGCTTTCGCCGTATCTCGTGTTCTCCTTGTTTAATGATGCCCGGCTGAAGCTCACGCTCTCCCCGGAAATCGAAGCATGGCGGCAAAGCGTGTTGGCCCCGCCGCCGCAGCCGCCCGAATTGCTCGAGCTCCTGCGGCCTTATCAACGACGTGGCGTCGAGTGGCTGCATCATTTGTGCGAAGTGGGCTGCCATGGTTTGCTCGCGGATGAGATGGGCCTGGGTAAAACCGTGCAGGTCATTTCGCTGCTGGCGGCGCGTCCCCTCGAAGCGAAACCGCATATGATTGTGTGTCCCGCGAGCGTTGTGCCCGTCTGGCGCGAAGAGATCGCGAAGTTTTTCCCTTCACTGTCGGTCGAGGTCTTGAAAACGGGTCATGATTTCACCCAGCACCGACAACCGGTGGTCTGGCTCGCCAGCTACACCCAGCTGCGGAAACATCGCAGTTTGCTGAGCGAGGTGGAATTCGGTTACGCCGTGCTCGACGAGGGCCAGTTCATCAAAAACCCCGACGCGAAAGTCACGCAGACCTGCTTTGCCCTGCGGTCTTTGCACCGGATCGTGCTGACGGGCACTCCGCTGGAAAACCGTCAGCTCGATCTGTGGAGTATTTTTCGCTTTCTGTTGCCCGGATTGCTCGGATCGCGGTCCTCGTTCGAAGCGGCGCTCAATGCCGACCGGGATGCCACGCTCGGGCGTCTTCGCACGCAACTGGCGCCGTTTATTCTCCGACGCACGAAAAAGGAAGTCGCGACCGAGCTGCCGGAGAAAATCGAGATGGATCTCATTTGTCCGCTGACGGACGTGCAGCGCGCCGAGTACGCGCGGATCTGCACGGAGGGTCTGGAGCGCTTGGGCGACGATGTCGGAGCGGCGATGCGCGAAAAATCATTCCGTTTTCTCGCCCTGCTTACCCGGCTGCGGCAGACCTGCTGCGACCCGGATATGCTGCCGTGGCTCAACTCCCCGCTGAGCGACTCGGGCAAGATCAACCTCCTCGTCGAGAAACTCGCGGAAATCGTCAGCAGCGGCCACAAGGTCGTGATCTTCTCGCAGTTCGTGATGCTGCTCGATCGCGTCCGCCAGGCGCTCGTGCAGAACTTTCCCGATCTGCCGCGCTATGAACTGACGGGCATGACGCTCGATCGACAAAAGCCAGTGCAACAATTTCAGACCGCCAGTGGCGCGGCTGCCATGCTTGTTTCGCTGAAGGCGGCTGGCACCGGGATCACGTTGCACGCGGCGGACTACGTTTTCCTGCTCGACCCCTGGTGGAATCCCGCGGTGGAAGCCCAGGCCGTCGATCGCGTGCACCGCATTGGCCAGAAGAGCACGGTGTTCGTCTATCGAATGGTGACGGCGGGAACGATCGAGGAGCGGATCCAGGCGTTGAAGAATTCCAAGAAGGATCTTTTCGACCGGTTGATTGGCGGACTGGGAGGCGATTTCGATCTGAGCCAGCACTTCTCCTCGTTGCGGAGCTTGGTGACGCTCACCGCGCACGCCGAGCCGGAGCAGGAACAATCGCCCTATACGATCGATTGATCGCGTCGGCACCGGAATTGGGAAGTAGGCGGGGTGCCCTCACTCCGCGGCCTGACGGGTGAGGGCACCCGTCCCACATTCAGACACACAGCAGCGATCGCTTTTTTCGAGCGAGCTACAGCGTCTCGGGCAGAAAAAAGACCGTGGGGTTGCGGGGATCGGCGAGGAGAAAAACCGGCTGCTGCGTTTCCCGGCGCGTTTGCAGGAAGGCCACCACCTTGGGTTTCCAGTGGCGCAAGATGATTGGTTCGTGAGCCAGCCCCGGCTGCTCGAACGTTATTTTATAAACCGAGTAATCGTTGACGATCGTCTGCGTGTGCTCGATGTCCGTCACAAAGGCTTCGATGACGCGACCGTTGACAAACGCATTGACCGTTCGCCGTCGGGAAATCGCCACCCACAGCGCGAGCCCCGCTCCTCCCAGGGGAAACAGCACCACGATCATCGACCCCATGTTTGTGCTGCTGAGTCGCGCTCCGTCGGGACGTGCGATCGCAGGATTTTCGCGCAGGTAGATGATGTCCACGATATCGCCGGTCTGCCATCTCCGACCCGTGGTGAAGCATTGCCCCCGCAGCATCGCCCCGGCTTCGTTGCGAAATTCGAAGAGGTAAATGGAGACCTTTTCTTTATTGACGGTCATCCACGTGTCAGCCGCCCCGTGGATAAATCCCGCTGCTCGCGCGGTTTCCTCGGAGTTCAACCGCCACTCCTGCGCAATGTTCCTGGGAAAGAAAATCCACACAAAAACCAAACCAAATCCGCCAAACAAGGCTCCAAAAATCCCGAAGCTCAAAGGGGCGGCCTGACTGAGAATGGCGCGACGAACCTCCCGCGGGAGAACCCGGGGAATCGGCGACGCCAGCACCGCGGCCAGCTGATCGTCACGCGATGAGCTGGAGTTCGCAGAAGACATGGCGGAGTTTTGCCGTCTGCCGGAGTGCCCAACAAGCCGAATCCCGTAAATCTGTTTCCGAGGTCTTGGTTTTCAACTCGCTTCACGTACGGTGCGAAGTGTTCTTCCCGGCCGGGCTTGTCGCGCAACCTGATGCCGCGTTGCCGGAACTCGGAGCGGCGAGCGCGGAGGACGCCATTGCGCCTGATGTCGCGATGCCCCATGCGAGAACTGATGCAGTGGAGCGTGTGGTCCTGGGTTTGGGGCGTTCGATCGAAGGGATCGCTTTCGAAGCGGCGTATCCGCGCGGGCGGTGGATCTTTTAATCGGCACTCCGCGGCAGCAGGTTACGGAATATCTGCAAGTCGTCGCCGCGCTGACGCGATTCCTGAGCAGCGAACACATGCGAAAGGGGATACTCACCGTGGGCAGCGAGGATGAGTTGCGCGGTCTGCTCCGCCGCACCATCAACGTCGGGCTATGAAAGTAGTCACCGAACCAGCCGGCGTAATCATGCGGCGGCTGCTTCGTCTCCTCCGCTGGCGCGTCTGGGTCCAGGAAAAACTGCAGCCCACCGAGTGGCAGGTCACGCTGCTTTGGGCGGCGCTTGCCGGTTTTCTAGGGGCGTTGTCGTCGCTGATTTTCACATCCCTCGCGGAGGGAATGCACGGATTTTTTAGTGAGAGCGATCTCGGGGTGGTGGACTCCATGCGGGCCCTGCCGTGGTGGGGCTGTCTGCTCGTACCCGCGACGGGCGGGGCCTGTGCGGGGATGGTGCTGCTTTTGGGGCGGCGCTTTGCACGGCAGCAGAGTTCCACTGATTACATGGAGGCGATCGCGATCGGCAACGGGCGCATCGCCATTCGCGCGAGCCTGGTGAAAAGCTGCGCGGCGCTTTTTTCAATTGGCTCCGGCGGGTCCATCGGACGCGAGGGGCCGCTGGTGCAACTCGCGGCCGTGCTCGCGTCATGGTTGGGAAGAACCCGGCAGTTTACGCCGCCGCAACTGCGCTTGCTCGTCGCCTGCGGCGCGGCGGCCGGAATTGCCTCGGCTTACAATGCGCCCATCGCCGGTTCTTTTTTTGTGGCAGAAATCATTTTGGGCACGATCGCGATGGAAAGCCTCGGCCCTCTCGTCGTCTCCGCGGTCGTCGCCACGCTGACCGTGCGGGTGCTGACGACGGCTCATGTGCTTTATCGGGTGCCGGAGTTTCGGTTGAATTCTCCGCTCGAGATGGGGCCCTACATCGTCCTTGGGCTGATCTCCGGAGCGCTCGCCCCGCTTTTCCTCCGGTCGCTGCGGCAGGCGGAGGTTTTTTTCGTCAGTTTTAAATTACCGCTCGTGGCGCGGCTCGCGTTCGGCGGACTGCTGGTCGGAGCGATTGCCATCAATGTCCCGGAGGTGACGGGGAATGGCTACACGGTGGTGGTGGAGATCCTCAACGGGCGTTTGGTCTGGAATGTTTTGATTGGGATCTTTGCCTGCAAGTGGCTCGCGACGATGTCGTCGTTTGGATCCGGTGCGCCCGGAGGAGTCTTCACGCCGTCGCTCTTCATGGGGGCGAGTGCGGGGTATCTTTTTGGGACGGCGGTGCACCAGCTCGCGCCCGTGGCGGCGCAAGATCCGCGCGCCTTTGCCCTGGTGGGCATGGGCGCCTTTCTTTCCGCGGCCAGTCGCGCTCCCTTGATGGCAGTCATTATGCTTTTCGAGATGACGCTGAGCTACGACATCATCCTGCCGCTCATGCTTTGCAGCGTCATCGCCTATTATACGGCGAAGGGATTTCAGGAGCGTTCGCTCTACAGCGAGGTGTTGCAACGCAAGGCTGCGGAAGATCCGGTGGCAAACACGTTCGCGATGACTCGCGTGGCTGACCTGATGAAGTTGAAACCTCCGATGGTGGCGGAAAATGCCCATTTCGCTGATATCGCGCAGATTTTTTTGAAGGAGCGCGTGAACAATCTCTACGTGATCGATGCGGCTGCAAAGTTCCTGGGGGTCGTCGCGCTGCATGACATCAAGCCCTACCTCAGCGAACCGGACCTCGCGCAGCTCGTGATTGCGCGCGACATCATGCGGGACGATTTTCCGCAGGCGGCGCCGGGTCAGCCACTCGCCCTGGCCTTGGGCAGCTTTCTCACCATCACCGCGGAGCGGCTTCCCGTCGTCGACGATGACGGCACGCTCGTCGGGAGCCTCGCCAAAACGGATCTGTTGCTGGCGCTGGTTGAGAAACAGAAAAAGCCGGCGGTGTAATGCTTCCTCTGGTTAAAAAAATGGGAGCGGATAGCGCCCGGTGGGGAAGGTTTCTCCCGGTGGCAGCGGCTGCGCCAGCAGCGTTGAAGAGAAGGCGTCGCTGTTCGGGGGAAAGACCGGGCTCGAGCATCGCGACGCGGTAGTTTTTATAGAGCACCTCCTCGCGCGCGACTTGATCGAAGTAGCGTTCGGAAGTGCTGATGCGACTGAACAACGTTTTCACGTTCATCGGTTCACCGGTGACAGGGTCTGAGTGCGCTTGGGCAAACTGGATCAGTTCGGCTTGGACCGATGTCCGTCTGCGGTCTAGCGATTGAGCCCGATCAGAGTTCTCCTCGAGGAATTTTTCGGTTTTCTGCCGGATCTGGTCTCGGAATTCGGTGACCGGATTCACACCCTGCTGGCGTCCCCGCGCCTCACGCAGGAGCGGCGCTACCGCGCCACCGGTTCAACGGGCGCGATCGAAGTGAAGACGCCGTGAATCGCCGGCGTTTTGCCAGTTTGTCACCGGGCCGTCACGGGTTCGTAACATTCGCCCGATAGCTTCAAGGGGTCACTTCCAACGAACACCCGAACCAAACTATCCATGTTGTTTAAGAAATCCCGATGGCTCGCCCTGCTGGGCGGCGCTTCCCTCTTTACCGCTGCGGTCTTCGCACAAGACAGCGGCCCACTCATCGACCTGCTCATCAGGAAGGGTATCGTCACCGACCAGGAAGCGGAGGACCTGCGCGTTTCGCTCGTGAAGGATTTCACGAACAACACCTCGGCGGGAAAGATGAATCTGAGTTCCGCGCTCGTGGAATTCAAAATGTCCGGCGACATGCGGATGCGCTACGAGTACAACAACCAGGTTCCCGAGCTCGCGTCCGGCGCGGCACCCGTGAACAACGAGACTTCGCGGCAGCGTTTTCGCTTTCGCTTCAACACCGACGTGCTGCTGCAGAAAGGGTGGAGCACCGGCTTCGCGCTGGAGACTGGCCAGTCCAACGATTCCGCCAACCAGAGCTTTGTCACCACCGGTGACGATTACGGCGTCTTCGTGGCCCGCGCTTACGTCGGATGGCAGCCGAACCTGAAATGGTCGTTCGTCCTCGGAAAACAGAAAAATCCTTTCTACACGACCGAGATGCGGTGGGATGCCGACATCAGCCCGCAAGGCGTTTCCGAGATCTACAAGATATTCATCGGCTCGAAGGACACCTTCGAGGTTCGCGCGATGCAGCATGCCATGGAAGACCGCAGCGAAGCGGCGATCGGCCCTGCCGGCCGCGACGCCTGGATGTTCGAACAACAGGCGGTCTACACGCACTGGTTCGCTCCCGACAACCTCAGCAGCTTGATCATCGCGCCGGGTTTCACCGCCTATAACCAGTCCACGATCACAGCCACGCCGCTCAACTCCGCGCCGTTCGTCGGATCGACGCGGGGTCAGAATTACGCGACGTTTGCCGGTGAGGTAAACCTCGCCAATATTGCCGGCGCGGGCACCGCGTTTAAAGTCTACTGGGACTCGTCCTACAACTTCCTCGCCGCTACCCGGGTCTACAAAGTCTATGGCTTGAATCCCGCGATCTTCAGCAAAGGTGCGACGGCCTGGCTCGCGGGCGTGGGCTACAGCTACGGTACGGGCAAGGTGCAGGGCGACTACAGTGCGAAACTCGATTATCGCAGCGTCGGCATTGGCGCGACGGACGCGAACGTCAACGATTCCGATTGGGGCTTCAGCAAGCTGAACCAAAAAGGTTTCAAGCTCGCCCTCAGCTACAACGTCACCGACTTCACCAACCTCAATGTCACTTATTTCGACACCAAGATCATTCAAAAAGGCATGACCTTCTCACTCGGCAACCTCGACCGCTCGCAGGAGCTGCTCGTCGACCTCGTGGTGAAATTCTAAGCGGCTCCCATCCTTCCACGAAAACTCCCATGAAAACATCTCTCCTCCTCCTCGCCGCGCTCGCGGTCGTTTCCTCCGCCACGGCGCAGAAGCTCGTCATCAAGGGCTCCGATACGCTCGGCGCGAAACTCGTTCCGCAGCTCGCGGAAGAATACAAGGCGAAGCATCCCGGCGTCTCCTTCGAGATCGCCGCCGAGGGTTCGACCACCGGCATCACTGCCATCATCGACGGCACCGCGCAGATCGGCATGGCGTCCCGCCGGGCGAAGCCGACGGAAGTGTCGGGCGCACAGGCCAAGGGCGTGAACATGAAGCCGACCATCGTCGCGATGGACGGGATCGGCATCGTCGTTAACGGCGCCAACGGGGTGACTGGATTGTCGAAGCGCCAGGTGGAGCAGATTTTCTCCGGCGATATCACCGACTGGTCCGCCGTCGGCGGCAGCGCGGGCAAGATCTCTCTTTATACGCGGAATACGGCCTCAGGAACCTATGGCGATTTCAAGGCGCTCGCCATGAACAACCGCGACTACGCGTCGTCCTCCCAGAAAATGGCGGGCAACGAGCAGATCGTCGCCGAGGTCGCGCGCAATCCGGCCGGCATCGGCTACGTCGGCCTGGCTTACATCCACGAAAACGGCGTGAAGGTCGTTCCGATCGATGGAATGCTCCCCACCAAGGAAACCGTGCTCAATCACAAGTACATCTACTCGCGGCCGACCTTCTACTACACCAACGGGGAGCCGACCGGTGAGGCGAAGAAGTTCATCGATTTCACGCTCAGCGATGAAGGCCGCCGGATCGTCGAACAAGTCGGCTTCGTCGCTCCCCCGAAGAGCTGAACCTTCCCGGTGAATTCCCAAAGCCCGCTGGCCCGAAAGTCAGCGGGCTTTTGTTTCGCCCCCGCCGTTTCGTTTGTGCAGACCTGAACTTTTCCTCATGGCTTCCCCGGGTACCAATGCTCCTGCCGCCCATTTTCTGGCGAACAAAAGCAAATTTCGTTTTTTTGGGCTGACATTGGACGACTGCATTAAGGTGTTTTTCGGCGGCAATGCGGTGGTTTCGATCATCGTGCTGACGCTCATCACGCTGTTTCTTTTCCGGGAGGGCGCGGGTTTCTTCGGTCAAAATAATCAGAACCTCGTCGTCTATCGGCGCGCGGGTTTGGAATACATCGACTTCATCCGCGCGCAGCAGGAGGGGCATACGGCGTTGACCCGCTATCTTTCCGACGTGCGGCTCCGACAGTTCAATCTATTCGTCGGCGGCCAAAAAATGTCGCCGGCCGCGGCGAGCGCGGCGCTCGCGCCCTTCGACGATTTTGCCGGCCAGTTTAGCGACGCAGCGCAGCCGATGCGTTCACTCGTCTCGGATCTCACGGAGGTCGCCACCGCGATCAAAACGAAGTTCGCCGTGATGGAGGACAAGAAAGAGGAGAAGCGGCAACTCCTCGCGGTCGGAAGGGCGGCTGATGCCGACAAGGTGATAGTGACGGACGTGAATTTTTCCGAAGAGCTGAAGCCGATCACAAGCACTCTTCCAGCGTACCGCGAAGCCAGCGTGGAGTTCACGAAGAAGATGGAGGCGGCGCTGACGGCGATGCCACAGCTCCCTTCAGCGGAGGTGCAGCCGCGCCAGGAGCGGTTTAAGCAGCTCACGCACGAATTCATCGCGACGTTTCCCGCCGTGGAGAGGAATCTCGCGACGTGGGATTCTCTCCAGCCCGTTCCCCGGTCGAAAACAGTCACGTCCTTCCTCTTCGGCCGCGAGTGGCTGACGGCGAGTGACTGGCAGGATTGGTACGGCATTCTCCCGCTCTTTGTCGGCTCGCTCATGGTCTCGATCGTGGCCCTGTTACTCGCGGTTCCGTTCGGCGTCGGTGCGGCGATCTACGTGAACCAGATCGCGTCGCGGGCGGAACAGAAGTTCATCAAGCCGTGCATCGAGTTCATCTCGGCCATTCCATCGGTCGTGCTCGGTTTTTTCGGCATCGCGATTCTCGGGCAGGCGCTGAGGGCGCTGTCGCAGGTGTCATGGCTTTCCTGGGTCCCGGGGTTTCCCTACAGCGAACGGCTCAATATCCTTACCGCCGGCTGCCTGCTCGCGCTCCTCGCGGTGCCGACGATTTTCACGCTCGCTGAAGACGCGCTCAACAACGTCCCTCGGGCGTTCAAGGAAGCCTCGTTCGCGCTCGGCGCCACCCGGCTGCAAACCGTGACCAAGATCATCGTGCCGGCGTCGCTTTCCGGAATTATATCTGCGGTCTTGCTGGGCCTCGGCCGCGTGATCGGCGAAACGATGGTCGTGCTGCTCTGCGCGGGAAATCGCATCGCGATTCCGGATTTCACGGCGGGACTTGCGGTGATCACGCAGCCGGTCCACACGATGACGGGCATCATCGCCCAGGAAATGGGCGAGGTTTCCGTGGGCAGCATTCACTACCGCGCGCTGTTTATGGTGGGCATCGTCTTATTCTTCCTTTCGCTCGCGATCAACTACGTCGCGCAACGCATCGTGCGGCGCTATCGTATTTCCATCGGCTGAACCCATGAGTACCGAACCCGCCGCAGTCCACATTTTCCAAACCCAACTGACGCCCGAGCGGCGCCGGGAGGGGGCGATCTTCTGGCTGTTCCGA
>JBDSSU010000368.1:0-3493 GCA_039928635.1 Opitutaceae bacterium
CGTCTGGCCGCTGCTGCGCGCGAAAGGTTTTCTCGTCGCGCTGGTCAAGCCCCAGTTTGAAGCCGGTAAAGCGGAGGCGGACCGTGGACGCGGGGTGATTCGCGACACCGTCGTGCAGCAGCGGGTACTGGTCGAAATCCGGGACTTCGCGCTCCGGGAACTGCCCGGAGCGGAACTCGTCGGAACCATGGACTCCCCCATTGTCGGGACCGACGGCAACCGCGAATTTCTCCTCGTGTTGGCAAAGAAAAGCTGAGGGCGAACCTGCACCGCCGAGGTGGACGGGCAGACAGCTTCGAAGGCCCATGCTTGCGATTGTCGAGTGTTACAATTCCGCAACGGAGGATAAATGGCTCGTTTCCGAAGGGGTTGAAAATAGGGTGAGCCTTCAATTTTTCCGCCGCGGGGAGGAAACTCCGTCATGGCCAAGCCAACTCACAAAACGAAACCAGTCGGGACTTCTTCCGCGAAAAAAGCGGCCCCGGAGAAGGCCGCCTATTTCAATCGTGAACTCAGCTGGCTGGCCTTTAACCGCCGGGTGCTCGAGCAGGCGCAGAATCCGCGGAACCCGCTCTGTGAACGCGTCAGGTTCCTGACGATCGTCAGTTCAAACTTGGACGAGTTTTTTGAGATCCGCGTGGCTGGTCTCATTCAACAGACGGAATCCGGCGTCACCGAGCCGGGACCGGACGGGCTGTCGCCGCGCGAGTCGCTCCGGCGGATTCATCTCGTCGTCGCCTCGCTCGTCGAAGACCAGTATCGCTGCTGGAACGGGGAACTCCTGCCGGCGCTGGCCGCCGAAGGGATCGAGGTCAAATCGGGGCGCGATCTCTCCCGTGCGGAACTCATTTGGGCGCGTTCCTATTTTCGGGAGCAGGTTTATCCGGTGCTGACGCCGCTGGCACTGGACCAGATGCATCCCTTTCCCCAGCTCGGGAACAAGACGCTCAACGTCGTGGTTTCGCTCGATAATCCGGAAACGCCCGAGGAGGAAAAGCTCGTCGCCATTTTGCCGGTCCCGCGCATTTTGCCGCGGCTCGTGCTGATCGCGCCGGCGAAGACCGGCCCGCAGCGCTATGTTTTCCTCAGCGAAATCATCAAGCTCTGCGCGGGAGAACTCTTCCCGGGTTATCGCTTGAGCAGCGCCCACGCCTTCCGGGTGACCCGGAACAGCGACCTCTATATCGACGAGGAAGAATCGGAGAACCTGTTGAAAAAAATCGAGGAGGAGCTGCGCAATCTGCGGCGCGGCGCGGCGGTTCGGCTGGAAATCGAGCAGGGGGTTGACGATGAAATCTTCGCGACGTTGTGCGACCAACTCGAGCTGTCGCATGAATATGTTTTCCGGTTGAACGGCCCGCTGAATCTCCTGCGGCTGCAAAGTCTCGCGGACCTTGAACGTCCGGAGTTGAAGTTCCGTCCGTTCAGCCCGGTGAACGCCTCACCGCTGCACGAACCCGCGCGGATCTTCGACGTGCTCCGTTCCCAGGACGTGTTACTGCACCACCCGTACGACGCCTTCACGCCCGTGGTGGATTTCGTGGAACTGGCGGCTCGCGATCCCCAGGTCTTTGCCATCAAACAAACTTTCTATCGCACCAGCGGAGATTCTCCCCTCGTCCGCGCTTTGATCGAGGCATCGAAAAACGGGAAGCAGGTGACGGCGCTGGTCGAACTCAAAGCCCGTTTCGACGAGGCGAACAATATCCAGTGGGCCCGGCAACTCGAGGAAGCGGGCGTGCACGTGGTGTACGGCTTGGTCGGGCACAAGACGCACTGCAAGCTGTGTCTGGTCGTGCGGCGCGAAGGCCGGAAGATGAAGCACTACGCCCATCTTGGCACCGGGAACTACAATCCCCGCACGGCCCGACTTTACACCGACCTGAGTCTCTTCACCGCAAATACCAACCTCACCAATGACGTCGCCCAGTTGTTCAATCTCCTGACGGGCTACGGGCGTTCACCGCATTTCAGGCATCTGTTGGTCGCGCCTTACAATCTGCACCGTCGGATTTCCGAGTTGATCGGACGCGAAGCCAGCAACGCAAAACTCGGCAAACCGGCGCGAATCATGGTGAAGATGAATTCCCTGGTGGACAAAGCCACCATTGATGCCCTCTACGCCGCCTCCCAGGCAGGGGTGAAGATCGAACTGATTATCCGCGGGGTTTGCTGTCTCGTGCCCGGCGTCAAAGGACTTTCGGAAAATATCCGCGTAAGGAGTTTGGTTGGCCGATTTCTGGAGCATGCCCGGGTGTTTTATTTTGAGAACCAGGGAGGAGAAGCACTGATTCTTGCCGGTAGTGCCGACTGGATGCCGCGGAATTTTTTCCGGCGCGTGGAAACTCTTTTTCCGATCGAAGACCCGGCGCTTCGGCAATGGATCACGGGCACGCTTTTCGCGACAGAGCTGCAGGACAATGAAAACACCCGCCTCCTGCACGCGAACGGCGCCTATCTCCCGGTGCCTCGCGGCAAGGGGGAGAAGCCCTATTCAGCCCACGCCGTTTTCATTGCGGCGGCCCAAGCCCGGGTCGCTCAAAAAAAATAACGCACGCCACCCGGCTATTTTTCGAGCGCGGCCGCGGCTTTCTGTTCCAGCCGGGCCAGATTCAGTGCGGCATCGCGGTAGTCGGGATTGAGTTCGAGCGCTCGCGCGAAATGCCTGCGGGCGTCCGACACCCGTCCCAACTGGCCGAAGGTCACACCGAGGTTGTTGTAAACCTCGACGAGCATGGGATCCGTGTTCAGAGCCCGCTGATAACTCGCCACGGCGTCCTGGAGCCGGCCGCTTTCGAAGTACGCGGTCCCGAGATTCGCATGAGAGGCAGCACTGGCAGGATAGCGTCGGACGTGTACCTCAAATCCCGTGACGGCCTCTTGCTTTCTCCCGGCTTCGAGCAAAGAGAGCAAATCCCGGTTCCGGAGCGAAACATGCGGACTCCCCGCACTTGCCCCCACGAGCCGACCCACGACCACAGAATAGGCCAGTAACAGTCCACAAAATCCGCGGACAAGCATGCGGGCCAATCCCATGTCCGCGAGGCGATCGTCCAAGGCGAGCCAAGCCAGCACCGCCAACAGCATCAACTCCGGGAGAAACTCGGTTTGGTAGCGGCTGCAAGCTCCCCCGAACGTGCACAGAACCGAAGCGGTGGAAAAGAAAACGATCCAGAGGCAAATCTGGACGTACCCAAAACTCATTTGCGCACGACCGCGTTTCGCTCTCCCAAGCAGAGGCAGGACTGCCGCCAGCAGAACGAAAGGCATGCTGGTTAGAATACCGAAAGGATTTTCCGCGCCGAAATACCCGGGTGGTGGTGGCGGCATTTGAATCCCAGCTGGGAAAATCGAATCGATCGTCCAGCGAACTGGCTCCCAAAAATATAGGCGCAGATTGAAGGCCACGAATGCAGGACTGAAAAGGATCTGCCGGCCGTGGACATTTACATTGGCAAGCTGGTATCCCTGGCCGAACTCGAAGGGACTGCCG